>JBDKUO010000051.1 GCA_039679645.1 Armatimonadota bacterium | reverse complement strand
GACAAGAGAATCGATCAACTCAAGCTATGTTGATGCCGCCTTGGGCGGCTCATAAATGACGAACAGATAACCGCTTTGAGCGGTTCCTATATTCCAAGCCTCCGGCTTTGCCGGAGGTTACTGACTGCCTTTGAAAAGTCGGTGACTGGTGAAATCCTCTGTCACAATATTCAACCCGCTTGCTTTTGCAACCGTGCTGATCAACTCGGCGAATGTGGCGTTCTTGACGGTTTCCGGCTTATCGATATCAATTTTGGCTTTTAGTTTCGGGCTGTTCCAGTTTTCACCCGAGTATCTGTCGAGTGGAACCATAGCGGGGTTTGCCATATCATCTTTCAGGGAGGGGCAGGTTATTTCCTTGGGGCGAGGCGGCAAGCCAGGTATTTTCCCGTCAAGCGAGTAAGCCCCCATATTTACCCAGCCAGAACCCCACGATGTCTGCGTATACATAATGGGACCCAAAAAGGCCGATAAGCTCGTATCGCCCTCTTCGCCCTTGTCCACTAGCTTGATCTTTACTGCAGCGCTATCGATATACTCGGCAGTCGGAGAAGGCAAATCGTGGTTGTCTACCTTTATATTATTGACGCTTTCGGCATACATCTGCTCAATGATGTCACGGTAAGCAGGGTCGCTGCCCTTAAAGCTGAATGTCTCGCCGGCAAGCATACGGTCTTCCGAGTCTTCGCCTAGAGTGGCGATGAGCAGTGCTGCTCTCTTGATGTCTTGTGCAGTGTGTGACATACCGTCCGGCCAGGTGATTTCATTGGATTTGCCGTATGCTTTCAAAGCTTCCCACTGCCATTTGGCATTTGCAAGTCTTGACTCGTGCCTGCTCTTAAAGAAATCGTCTATCTTCTGCTCTTCCTGCTGCCTGCGATATATCCGATAGGTCTTGGTGCTGTTGTCGCCTATCTTTTCGGATGCAAACCATGTGTGAGTGGAATCGGCTATTGCACGCAGGAGCTTACCCAGAGGCATATCTTTCACGCATACAACAAGTGGTATGTCGCGTACGCGCCAGTCTTTTGTATTTCGCCCGCAGCCGATAGGTACTCCGCTGATTCGGCTGAGATCATCGGTGACCACATGCAGCCGCTTATAGCCGCTGTCGTAAGTGATCTTTTGAGATAGCCTGGTGTCGATTTCGCTTGTTGATGCGGCTGTTGACGAGATTGTGCTGGGGTCGACACTGGTCTTGCCTTGAGAATATGAGGCAACTGAGATGCTTGCAAGCATCAGTATAAATGTTAACTGCAAAGCCTTTTTCATAAATCCCCTCCGTATATGTTCTATTAGAACAACCCCGGTTTTCTGGAGCTTATTTCAATCGACTAATGCCAGTTTGCTTATTCTTTTATTGCCAGTTCGAAAGCCTCGAAGTATGTCTCAAACGTGCCTATGTCGCGCCGGACCTCTTTTTCTCCTAGGGCTACGCACCACACCTCGCTTCCGCCTGCGAGCATGCAGCCGATTGAGTCTGTGATCTGATATTCGCCGTTTGCACCGATAGGTGTGCGCTCGATACACTCGAATATCATGGGATCGAAGGCATATCTGCCCGCTATGGAATACTCACTTGGGGCATCCTGGGGTTTGGGCTTTTCGACTAGCCCGTCTATCTCGAACTCAGGGGCAACCGAGCGCTTGGGTTTCACGATCCCATAACGTGAGACCTCATCGAGCGGGGTCTTCTGAACCACTATCACACCAGATGCATTTGTGCGCTCATATATATCCAGCACTCTCTTGAACGGAAGCACATCCTGATCCGTGGTGATTATGGAGTCGCCAAGCACGACTGCGAACGGGTCGTCTGCCACCCAGTCCTTAGCGCAATAGACAGCGTCGGCCAGGCCCTTTTGCTCAGCCTGGAAGGTATAATCAAACCGCACGCCGTCAGCCTGATCGCCAAAATGAGTGCGAATCGCAGTCTTGTCTTCGGATATGACGAATAGAACCTGCGTGATCCCAGAGGCAACAAGTTCATCGATAATATATTCGAGAACTGGTCTTTTCCCGAGTGGAATAAGCTCTTTGGGGACGGCTTTAGTGAGGGGGAGAAGTCTGGTGCCTTTTCCCGCGGCGGGTATTACGGCTTTAGTGATTTTTCTCGGCCTGCCGGATACGGTGTTCAAAATGTCCTCGTGGAAGTTGGATGAAGATGGAGCCGACGGAGGGATTCGAACCCACGACCTGAGCTTTACGAAAGCCCTGCTCTACCAACTGAGCTACGTCGGCCAGCCAGTGTCTTGATGACAAATGGTGCCGAGGGCCAGAGTTGAACTGGCGACACGCGGATTTTCAGTCCGCTGCTCTACCAACTGAGCTACCTCGGCACGACCCGGGCTTATGTCGCAAGTCGGAGGCTCATATGAACCTCCGACCAAATGGCGGGGATGACGAGACTTGAACTCGCGACCTCCTACGTGACAGGCAGGCGCTCTAACCAGCTGAGCTACACCCCCATGGTGGGCGAAAAGGGACTTGAACCCCCGACATCTTCCTTGTAAGGGAAGCGCTCTCCCAACTGAGCTATTCGCCCTCGATTGAGCAATCAGCGCCACAAATGTGCATCACTCTGACAATCGCGGCTCTCTGGGTGTCCTACTCCTCCACGCAAGGTTAATTATAACAAGACGCCTCTTATGATGTCAACCCAATTGCCCGCAAAAATCCGCAGCAATTGTATGTTGTGCCGAGCCCCTATTTTTTCAGCCCCTCTTCATATATCCGGGTTGCCTTGGCATGTATATCGGCTATGCGCTTCACATCTACTTTCCACTTTCGATCATAGGTCATGTAGCCGTTAAGCTCAGTTTCGATGTCATTGAGCTGCACATAACACTGGCCGCATATAAAGCCTGACCTTGCAGTATCAACGACATTTTTAGCGTAACCTTCATACCATGCTTCATCCGGTTTATCAAAATCGTTCTGCACCCATTCACTGCGAACAATGGGCTCACCATGATAACTATTGTCCGCTATAGGCATTAGAGGCCAAGAAGGCTCCGTGTCGAGCGTGCCGCTTGCCCAAGATATAATCTCCTCATTACTATGGCCGTGAAGATCGTATATATCAGTTGTTACATGCAAATAGCCGCTGTTATCGATAACAGGCCGGGTCGGGTCAAGACTTTTCAAGAGCTGATATGCTTTGGCGTATGACATAATCTGGTTTGCTTCTTTGCCGGTATGCATCCACCACTCATTGCAGTAGGTCCAGGTCATAATGCACGGATGGTTGTAGTCTCGTTTGATGGCGCGTTCCCAGACTGCGTTTGCAATATTTACCGCTCTCTCGGAAAAGTGCCCTTCAGCCGCATTCGCCATCTCTCCCCATACCAGCAGACCCATCTTATCGCACAGATACAGGAAGCGCGGGTCTTCCACCTTTTGGTGCATCCTGATTCCATTCAAGCCGAGTTCTTTGCACCACTGGATATCCTTGACATAGTCTTCCGGCGACGGCGGAGTCAATAGTCCGTCCGGCCAATATCCCTGCACCAAGGCCATATTGAGCCAGACCGGTTTGTTATTGAGCAGAATCTTGTTGCCGTCAATGGAGATTGTTCGGATGCCGAAGTAAGACTGCACTTTGTCTACAGGCATCTCATTTTGCAATACCTCAAGGCTCAGATCGTAGAGCGCGGGATTGTCGGGCGACCAAAGCTCTGCGTCAGGCATTGATATACTCAGCTTTGCATGTTTGTTAACTACAGAGGCCGACGCGACTGTAATTTTCTTGCCATCGCGCAAAACACTTGCCTTTACTTCACTTCCGCCGGATACATCTACTGCAATATCAGCCCCACGCGGTTCCAGCCTGGGTGTAATCTTAAAAGACTCTATGGCGCTCTCCGGCACAGCTTCCAGCCAAACCGGCTGCCATATGCCGGTTATATGCGTGTAGTGCCAGCGATTGAGTCCGGCAGGGCGCTGTTTACCGCGCGGCTGAGCGGGGTCAGTCGGGTCGTCAAATACTCTGACTACAACTTCATTATCGCCATCTTGCAGGAATGGAGTGATATCGAAGCTCATCGGCACATAGCCACCCTCGTCCTGTCCCGCTTCTTTTCCGTTGATCCAGACTGTCACTGCGTAATCCACCGCGCCGAAATTGAGCCGAACTCGCTTACCTGCGAACCCGGCGGGCACTTGAAAACTTCGCGAATACCACACTACCTTATGAGGGTCCGTTTCGCCAATGCTGGAAAGCTTTGTCTGATAGGGGTAGGGGACGTTTATTTTACGGTCGAGCTTATGTCCGGCGAACCATTTTTTACTCAGACCCGCATCCTTATCATCGAACGCAAAATCCCATTTGCCGTCAAGGCTTACCCAGGCATCGCGTCGAAAATCCGGTCGGGGATAGTTCAAATCGGCACTATTTGCGTGGCATATCGTGGCAGCAAGCAGGCAGCAGCAAGCCAGCGGAGCGATCATATTAATGTTCACAGCGTCTACCCTCAATCAGACCCAGCGGTCGAATATCTCTTCAAACTCTTCTCTGCTTCCGGCTTCCCTTACAGGGGAGAATGTGATGATGGTGACAGTATCCATGGGGGTAACTACGCGGTCGTATATCCTCGAAAGCAGGGTCATCACGTCCTCGGCGCTGCGAAACTCCAGGTTCTCTTTTTCGATGTCCATATTGGTTAGGTCACCGGTCTTCTTAACCACGACATCATCTATTATTGCCGTGAAGAGTTTCTGGCGTACCTGGTATCGCCGACCGACGGTGATCCAGATGATCTGGCCGCTCTGGTATTTATTTGACTTGTCGCCGAGCCTTATAGTGGCGCTCTTGCGTCCCCGCATCAGGGCATCTGCGTAAAGCTCGGGATAGAAGTTTATGGCGAACATATATTACTCCATATAAGTAATGCAGCCATTGTAAACCCCACTGGGTAGGCTGTCAAGCAGGCATAGGCTGCAGCATCATTATAAGTATATTTGCCCTTTCAACCACGCTTTTCACATCATCTATTTTGAGTATGTCAAAACGAAGGGCCACTCCGCAATCGCTTGATAGTTTGCGCGGCGTAGGGATCAATTTACACTCCAAACCGGCGGCCTTGAGCACATTCTCCGCCCGGAAAGCCGATGATGTGGTGTGGAAGGTCATTACTGCGTAGCTCACCTTGACGCAATCTCCTCTACTGCCTGAAGAGCCAGGTCTATATCCTGAGCAGTTGTCATCGGGCCAATACTAAAGCGGATCGTGCCGTCAGCAAAGGTTCCGATAGTTTTGTGAGCGGCGGGAGCGCAGTGCAATCCTACGCGGCACATTATTTTATACTCTTCATCGAGAGTCAGCCCGACATCCGAGTTCTCATGCTCTGCTATAGAAAATGAGACCAAGCCTGCCCGGCGTTCATCAGCACGGGGCCCGTATACTCTCACTTTTTCTATTTCCATAAGGCCGGAGACAAGCCGACGCATTAGATCATCATGATGCGCGCGGATATTATCAAGCCCGCGCTCTGCGATCCACCGGGCGCCCGCTCCCAGACCGGCGATGCCCACACCATTTGGTGTCCCGCTCTCGAACTTGTCCGGCAGAAAATCCGGCTGTTCCTCGGATGACGATGCGCTGCCCGTTCCTCCTCGCATTATGGGGTTTATCTCTGACGGATTAACCGACTCACCTATAACCAGCCCGCCTGTTCCCTGGGGGCCCAACATCGCTTTGTGACCAGTGAAAGCCAGTATGTCGATTCCCATGGACTGCAAATCTATTTTCTCGACACCGGCAGTCTGTGCGGCATCAATTAGGATCTTTACTCCAGCATTGTGAGCCGCCTCAGTGAGTTCGGTTATGGGAAATATTCTACCGGTTACATTGCTCGCATGCACCGCTACTGCCAACTTTGCTCCGCCTGCAAGCGCCTTTTTCCAATCGGCTATGTCGATTTCTCCGGATGGGCCGCACTTCACTATTTCGAGATTAACGCCTTGTTTTTCCAGAGCGCGCAGGGGTCGCATCACGGAGTTGTGCTCGACTGATGTAGTCACCACTCTATCTCCCGGCTTGAGAGTGCCCTTCAGCGCGATGTTGAGGGCATGGGTCGCATTCATGGCAAATATAACACGCAGAGGGTCACTCACATTGAACAGCCTGGCGACGGACTCACGCGCATTATATACTATCCGGCCCGCCTCAACGGATAGCTGGTGACCTGAGCGCCCCGGGTTTCCGCCGGAGTCCTGCATATAGCTGACCATCGCTTCAATAACTGTGTCGGGCTTGGGCCATGACGAGGCCGCGTTGTCCAGATATATCATGTCCGGTTCCTGCCACTCATAACAGGAGAAGTATTGGCCTTACTCTCGATAACCGAGGAGTAAAAGCTCTCGAAGTCACTTACCATTCTCTCAATTGAAAACCCAGAGGCATTGAGTCTGGCCTTATCACCCATGCTCTTGCGCTCGGCTTCATGGGAGATAAGAAACTCTATTCGGTCCGCAAACTCGTCGGGGTCGTTTTCGGTCAGGAAGCCGTCAATGCCCGGTTGGACATTCTCGGGAATTCCACCCGCATTAGCCGCCACGACGGGCAGACCCGCACTTAGGGCCTCGCAAATCGCTATTCCCTGGGTCTCAGTGGTAGATGGGAACGCAAATGCGTCGGCGCTGGTATATATCGGTTCGATCTCATGGCGCTTAAGCATACCCGTGAATACTATTCTTCCCATAAGCCCCATTTCTGATGCATAGCTCTTTGTCTCTTCGAGAGCAGGTCCGCCTCCCACCATCAAAAGCCTCGCTTTATCATATTTCACGGATACCTTCTTGAAAGCCTCAAGGAGCATGGTGAGGTTTTTTTCGCGGGCTATCCTGCCGACATAGAGCAGCAAAAACTCATCATCCTCGATGCCATAGTGCGCTCTTGTGTCCTTGCGTGTTTTGGGGTCCGAGGGTGGAATTGCAACAACACCGGTTTTAATGACTTCGATCCGGTTTTTTATTCCGTAAGCGTGCAGAGTCTTTTCTACCGGGCTTGAGGGTACCACGACCGCATCGCAGCCCGAGTAGTACCATTTCATGAGTTTAATCAAGAAGCTGCGCGTAAAAGCCTTAGGCCGGATCGGAACATAGTGTGCATATTCAGTATAGAGCGTATGGTTTGTCGAGACCAGAGCCGCGCCGTATCTTCTGGCCCATCTGGCTCCCACAACACCCAATAGAAACGGTGTCTGAGTATGAACGATATCCAGCTTGAGTGAGGCAAACTTCCGCTGCAGTTTAGGAGCAAATGGAATAGGAAACGGATAGTCCCGCATCAGTAGAGTATGCGCGGAAGGAAACCTGAACACATCGGCCGACTCATCTCGATAGCCATTAAACGTGGGTGCAAAGATAAACACGTCATGGCCCCGCCTTGACAGCTCATCGCGCAGCGTGCACACACTCACGCTTACGCCGTTGATTATGGGTTCATAACTTTCCGAAAAAATGCCTATGCGCATGAATTACAATCTAGGTTATAAAGATATGGTGGCGATAGAATATCGCCACCAATAGTGAGTTGTTATTGAGTTAAAAGCCTTGTTTAGTCGGCGTCACTTATAGAGCGGCCATTGCTTTCCATAAAGCTCAAAACGTCGGAGAGCCTGAAACGTCGCTGGTTGCCTGCAGTTCTGAAGTGCGCGAGCACTCCTCGGTTTGTATATCGCCTGACTGTAGTCGGGCAGACGTTGAGTATTCTCGCAGCCTCTTCAAGAGTGAGCGGCGGGTCCAGAAGCCTCTGGATCAGCTCACCGCGATTTTCCTTAAATGCTTTATATGAGTTCTGTGCTACCTCTTCACCTGCGATACCGAACAGGGTCTGCAGGTGATGCGGCATACGGTCCCAGTTCTCCTGCAGATTTGGGTCCTGCCGGACTGCCGGTTCCTCTTTAGCCGTTATGACTGTCGGCTCTGCGACAGGCTGTCTAAATGAGGTCTCCGGCACATGAACAGGTTGACTCTGCTCGGTCTGCTGCTCAGAGATGATCGGACGCGGCACGCCGGTGCCTTCACTGCCGATTAAAACAGTGGGCTGGGGCTGGGTTACCTGAGCCTCATCTGTCTGTTCATCATGCTCGGATTTATGGTCCAGGAAAGAGAAAAAGTCTTCCACCGGAGAAACATCATTGTCGTCGAAGAGTCCGGGAGTATCTACGACTCGCCCGACCACAGGCTTATCCATATGCGGTCTAGGCTCACCAACTGTGCTTTCGTCTATGTCCGGAGACTCGATAGTCGCAACTGCCGACTCGGTCTTCTCCACAGCCAGGCCCTCAAGAGCAGGCTGGCTGACGGGCCTTGGCTGCGATGTTGCGCTAATCTGCTCCACAGGTTCGGTCGTTTCTTCTATTTGCACCGGAACGTCGTCCGTTTTTTTCTTTTTAAGTTCCTGAGCACTGCGTTCTACTTGCTTAAACCACTCACCCAATCTGTTATCGTAGTTGGCCATTACTCTTCCCCCTTCTCCTCAATCAGCATAGAAACATTGCGTCGCCAAAACTCAGGAACCGATATCGCTCCCGGAGCGCCTCTTTGTACGCTCTTTTTATAGTATCTTTGCCCGCAAATGCGCTCACGAGCACCAGCAGAGTTGATTTTGGAATATGGAAGTTAGTCACCAGCGCTTCCACAATCTTAAATTCATATCCGGGCCTGATAAACAGCTTTGTTGCCCCTCTGCCGGGCCTTACCTTCCGTTTTGAGACTGCCGCGCTTTCGAGGCATCGCGCAGTAGTGGTGCCGACACATACTATCCTGCCTGGCGCCGAGTTTATCGCATCGGCTGCCGTTTTGGTAATTTCAAACTCCTCAGTATGCATCTCGTGGTCATCGATATTGTCCACCCGCACAGGCCGAAATGTCGCAATTCCCACATGCAGCGTTACAAATACTTTCTTTATGCCTCTGCCGGCGATCTTATCCAGCACTTCAGGCGTAAAGTGCAAACCCGCAGTCGGCGCCGCCGCCGACCCGCCGGCATGCGCATACACGGTCTGGTAACGCTCAGGATCATTTAGATGCTTATGTATATACGGCGGCAGCGGCACCTGGCCCTCCGCCTCAATCAATGCGTCCGGGTCGCCGTCCGCGCTAAATCTTAGAATCCTGCCACCCTGTTCTGTGCGCTCTTCGACATACCCCCTCAGCCCGCCATCAAATAAAAGAGTGCATCCGACTCCGACCCGCCTTCCGGGCTTAACCATGGCTTCCCAAACACCCGGCTCCAGACGCTTCAGTAGCAGAGCCTCTACATGTCCGCCGGTCTCTTTGTGCCCGTAGAGCCTGGTGGCGGTGACCCTGGTATCATTAAAGACAATAAGGTCGTCGTCTTTCAGGTAATCGAGAATTTCAAAGAACTGCCTGTGCTCTATTGTCTGGTCTTGTCTGTTTACAACAAGCAGCCTGGAGGTATCTCGCTGCGCCAGAGGCTCCTGCGCGATCAGGTCCTCAGGGAGCGGATAATCAAACTCACTTAAATGCATATCACCATTGCGGACATATTATGTACAACTTCGCCCGCCAAAACCTATACGAAACCTACGACCTTGATTGTATCCTCAGTAAGGCGCAATGTCAAGGTTAAAGTATGTAATTTGCAGCCATATTGCTGCCATGAATTTAGCAGGCGGCGAACTGTTTATCAACAGCCGTCATAAAAATAAAGAATGCTCGGCGGGTGCGTGTCAAATCTACGGAATTTTAATAGGTAAAAGATGAGGCTGCTGGCATGAAAATGGACGGTCAACGCCGAATTCATTTTTGTGAGAAAATAAAGGAGGCGAGCCACAATCATGCCAGC
>JBDKUO010000050.1 GCA_039679645.1 Armatimonadota bacterium | reverse complement strand
CTTACGTGTTACGCGACCGTTCGCCGCTAGGCTTCGTAACCGAAGTCACTAACCTCGCTCGACTTGCATTTCTTAGGCACGTCGCTAGCGTTCGTCCTGAGCCAGGATCAAACTCTCCATAAGAAATTATTCGTCACAACGTCATAACGCCTGAGCGCCACAACGTCGATAACTTACTCTCATAAAGAGCCTATCTGTTGTTTATATCTAATCAACACTTGCTTTCGCAAGCTGAAACTCATAACCTTATTCACGCTTGCACTATTTAATTTTCAAAGAACTCAGTCAAAAGCCCGGGGAATGTTCCCCCCAGGCAATATATTATACCGCACTCAATTGACCCTGTCAACAAGTTTTTGTGAGTTCACAAAACTTATTTTCAGACAACTTAGGGGCCGGTAGGTCATATCCAACCGGCAAGTGAAATGATACCATCTTCAAACCGAGGATGTCAACGGTTATTTTGCATTTAGTTTCAAAAATCTTGCAGATTTATTTCGTAACAGGCTTACGGGTTACTCGTCCCACCATGCATAGCGCTGTTGAGCTTATCGATTTGTTCCATAGCGCGCTTTGCATCGGCATGGTTCGGATTAGCCAACAGCACAGGCTGCAGGAGCTTCTTGGCATACTCGATATTGCCCATAAGGATAGAAAGACGCGCCAATACATAGTTGCCTTCTATGCTGTCGCCATAAAGGTGAAACGAATAATTGCCCTTTGTCAGCAGGCGAGCGGTTATAAACGTCTGGAATTCCGAATCGAAGCTGTCGCCGGTCTCGCGCTCGATCCAGGCAAGGTTCAGGCGCGCATTGATATCCTGCGGGTCCATCTCCAGAGCCTTACGCAGCCGGTCGGCGGCATCAACCAGTTTTTTCTCGCCAACAAGTTCCTCGGCGCGTTTAGTCAGTTTGGGAGCATCGTTAGACTTGATCCCGTCACGAATGTCTGCCGGAACATAGCCAAGCAAAATGCTTTTGAAGTCCTTGCCTGTCACTTTTTTGATTGCCGAGCAGACGGTGTCGGTATCGGCATTGGGATTGAAGTTAACCTCTTTCATGATAGCGGGCAGTATTTGCGTGCCGTTCTTGTCGAGAAGGTCGGAGAGGATCCGGATGGAATATTGTGTCTGTGCGACTTCAAGTTCGGGATTGAAACTTGGCGATTTTAAGTTTTGAAATGCACGCTGAGGCCAGGAGAGCAAATCGATTTTATCTCTGAGTTGTTTTGACCCTGGGCTTATATCCAAGAGGTCGTTTGCAAGACCGGCGAGTCTGGAATCTGTTTTCACGACCACATGGCGGGCTACCCATCCGCTGACTCCTTCATTAAACCAGCGCGCGAACGGTTGGTACAGGTCCAGTTCCTCGGCCATCACGTACCCAACGGTATCGTGAACTGGAGCAATCAGCATGGCTTTGCTTGAACCCATGAAGTCCATGGCCATGTCGGTGAGCTTGTTTTCCGCCCTGATTGTGCCGTCGGCATTCACAAAGACAGGAAAATAGCTCAGTTTGATCTTCTCAGGATCGATGTTGTCCAGGGACAGGACCATATTGAATTCATCGGTCTTGTCGTCATAGCGTATCTGCATCACGCCTGCGTCGACACCCCCCATGGCAACTGCCTCGGACTTTTTTATAAGTCTAATGTTTGAAAAACATGCAACCAGTGCTTGGGATTTTGTCTTATACGCCTTAAGTCGACTTAAGGCTTCATCTTTTTTATCCTCGCATCCCAGCAGGCCGGCAATATCTCCCGCAATAACGCCCGGGTCGGCCAAAAGCTTGACCGTCTGCTCCTGAATATCGAGGGAGGGCTGGATGGATTCCTTGACTTTGGAGAGTATGCGCCGGGCTTGGACGTCCATACCTGTAGGGTATGAAACTGTGATACTACCCTCTTTGATCTGCTTGAGTTCTACTGCCTGGACGCTTAAAGCCAGTGTCAGCAGACCCAGTATTAAGGCGGCTAGTGTGATAGTGCGATGTCTCATTCCAGTCCTCCATGATGTCTGTATACCCGATTAGTATATAACGAATCGGGGCTACTTACCAGGGACGGTGAAAGGACTACCGTCTTTACCGAAAAAACGGTCAATCGGATAAATCTTGACTTCAGTTCAAACAACTACCACTTACCTGCCACTAAATCTCCAACCGTGCTTTGCCCACTCCACTGTGCTGCCATTCCTCGATTGTCTTTCATATCAGGCCCAAGGCTGTAGAGCAGAAAACCTTTGCCGTTCTTTATGAGTTTGTATTTCAGAGGCTTACCCTTGCCGAACGGATCAATCGGGACTTTTTTGAGATACTTTGGCGCAACATCAGACAGCTTTGCGGGATATGATCCGTTGTCAAACCGATACCTGCGCAGCGCAACCTCAGTCCGGAGAAAAATCGATATGGTTTCGGCTCGGGTGTATGCAGCCCGGATGTCAATTGTTATGTTGGAACCGTATATAGAATAGCCTTCTGTCATTGGATTTGAAGGCACCGGTACGTGAGATTCTCCCGTATATGGGCTCTTCTGCTCTCTTGCAACAGACTCATAATATTGCTTAGTTTCATAAATCATATTCTGTTTATTGCAGAATGCATTATCTAGATCAGTCCAAAGCTGATGAGGCTTTCTTAGAGAATCAAGACCAATCCAGTTTCTAGGGTCCATCACTTGCCTTCTGAAATCAGCTTTGCCATATAAATTTGCTGTTATCACGGCAGTGTTATATGCTTCCTCGGTCATTATATCGGCAAACGAAGTGCGCTTGCGATCGATTGCATCCAGCCTGGCTGCCACGCGTGTCATATCATAGGGTGCCAGTTTTGGAAGGATCTCTTCCAATCTCTTTGCGCCGATAGACTCAACAGCCGCGCCGACAAGCGCGTCTATCATCGGACCGCCTTTGGGGATAGTAACGCCCAAGTCGACCGCATCCAGAGCCGAACTCGCTGCCAAGCCATACTTGCCGATCTTTTCATAGTAGTGCGCTTCACTTGAAAGTCGGCGCGCAATCTCTCTGAACCTGGCGTATTGTTCAAAATGCAAATCATCGTATGACTTCGGCCTCGGAGACATGAAAGGTTTTGACAATCCTTGCCTAAATACAGCCAGAGCCGGAGCATTTGCCCGCATATACTGCTTGTATTCAGCCATTGTCCAGGAATTCAGCGGCCTAACAGAAGAAAGCGGCCCCATTTCGATCTGATTCGAGCTGGGAAGCATTTTTCCGGCATTCACAAAGTAACTCCACCCATTTGGATTTGGTAGCTTCTGAGGCGGTACTTTAACATGCGGCGGGCGGTTGTTTATAACTAAAATTGCAAAGAGGGCTCCTGTTATAAGAAGCGGTATGCCAACACAATATATAAGGCAGCCGATGGGGCAGCCTTTTGCGTGCGGTTCAGGTTGTTCGTCCATACTGCTATTCTTTGACGTGGCAGGGTATGATCCTTTTTACTCAGCCGAAAGTAAGGACTGTAATATGCTGATCAGTACAGGTAACTCCTCAGTTACTGTGCGCCAGACTATGGTCAAATTGATATCGAAGTATGCATGGATGAGTCGATTGCGCATTCCCACCATATCCGCCCAGTCAATTTGAGGATATTGGACCCGGCACTCAGCGGATACCTTGCTTGCTGCTTCGCCTACAACTTCAATTGATCGAACAAGCGATAGCACGAGTTGCCTATCCGTGTCTAAATCCGACCGGTTTTTGCCCTCGGCAAAGCCGACTGCTTCAAGAGATGCATCCAGCATATGTTGAAGACGAACCAAATCTTCTTTATGCTGCATACTGAACCTCTGATCCGGTTATGACTTCCTCTCGGAAATACCTGCTCAGATCTTCAGGTGTCCTAAGGTCAGCTTTTCGGCCCAGTAATTCCGAGAGTTCTCGTTCCATGGCCGACATCCTGATAAGTCCCGGTTCATGATCAGGTAGGAATTCTACAAGCACATCCACATCACTGTCGGGCCTGAAATTTTCGCGAAGCACAGAGCCGAAGAACGCAAGTTTGCTTATATTGTTTTTGCGACAAAAATCAACCAGTCGCTTTTTGTCAACATCTATGGGTAGACTCACTGCACTTCTCCAATTTAATGTCGTCTAGCTACATTCTATCCGCTAAGTGGTAGTTATGCAAACTGAATTAAATGTCTATTAGTCCGGCCACATCCTCCATATCCCCAATTGAGATGATCTTGAGTTTGCGGCCTTGGATCTCAATCAGACCATCTTCTTCATAACGAGCCAGCAAGCGTGAGAGTGTCTCGCCAGTCATCCTAAGGTGGGATGCCGGCACTTGCTTGTTCACATCCAGATTTTATGCCGGGCGAATGTGATAGTCAAGGGCTATAGACGCGCAGCAGATAACAGGATATCATGACATCAAGTTTTGAGCAGGATGCGCAAAACAGGGGGCTGTGTTGAACGCAAAAGAGAGGTTCTACAACAGGTATTTCGGCCCGACGGGTCTTATTACTGCGATAAGGATTGCGCTGAGCCACGAGCATACCGGCACGGCGCTGTCGCTTATATGCGCGACTGTGGAGAGTATGGCCTATCTGGGTCTGCCGGACGATTGCGAAGTCTTGTTCGAGCATGATTTCATAGCCTGGGTAAAGAACTATCTGCATCCCGAGAGGATGGGTATCAGCCCGAGAGAGCTTTGGACTGTCAGGTGCGCATTGCTCAGTGGTCACATCGCTCAACAGACCGATACCAAAGGCCTGAAGCCCAGAGAGATGCTTTTTGCCTGGGGAGGTTACTCAATTTTTGAGGGAATGCAACTCCGTCCGGGTTCAAGATGGTATCAGATAATGACTATCCGCGCGTCCGAGCTTTACAAGTCGATTATAATGGGCGCTGAGGATTTTGGCCGCGTTTTTGTGAGCAAAGAAATAAATGAACGCATCGTGGGGATTCGTATGAACAAGATATTCAGCAGCCGTATTGCATGCGAGACTGATGATTAATTATTTCGACGAAGGAGGTTTCGCTGCACTCGGCGTATAAACACTAAAATGAAGCGCGAACATAAGTTCGAATTGATCGAGCACACGGCGGATATCGGAGTGATCGGATACGGCGGCAGCAAGGCGGAAGCGTTTGAGAGCGCCGCATTCGGCATGTTCTCGATAGTGGCCGATTTGGACAAATACGTGCCGACCGATATCATCGAAGTCGTCTCAGCGGGTGATGATGATGTTGCGCTCTTGGAGCGATTTCTGTCGTCACTCATTGTGCTCTTTGACGGTGACGGACTGCTGCCTTTGGACTTCGAGATAATCGATATGTCGGCAGGCAGGCTGGTATGCATGGTCTCCTATCGCAAGATCGCCGATGACATCGAGTGGCTGGGTCCGAGCATAAAGGCCGTTACATATCACAAGATGCTGGTCGACCAGAGTGACAGCTCATGGCGCGCGCAGGCTATTTTTGACGTTTAGCCATTGGGAGGTATATATGGATAAAGAGCTTACCCACAGGCAGAGACAAATTTTGGATTATATCGTCAGGCATACCGAGGAGCAGGGTTATCCGCCCACGGTGCGTGAGATCGGAGAGGCGGTCGGCCTCAGTTCCAGCTCGACCGTCCATGCTCACCTGAAGGGTCTTGAGAATGCGGGCCTGATCCGGCGCGATGCGGTGCTCACCAGGGCAATTCGCGTTGTGACGGACGGCATAAAGTCGGCAAAGCGTAAAAACGTCGCGAACCTGCCACTTGTCGGTAATGTCGCGGCAGGCCGTCCGATACTTGCCTATGAGAATGTGGAGGATACTCTTCCTGTGCCGGGCGAGTTTCTGGGGGGCGGCGATGGCTTTATGCTCCGGGTCAAGGGCGAAAGCATGATCGAGGACGGCATTATGGACGGCGATTATGTAATCGTCCGAAAACAGGACGCCGCCGAAAATGGCGATACGGTTGTTGCGATGGTCGAGGACGAGGCCACCGTAAAACATATCTTCAAAGAGAATGGCCGGGTTCGGCTCCAACCGGCGAACTCATCCATGGAGCCGATGTATTTCGACAGCGTAGATGTTGTCGGCAAAGTTGTAGGGCTTATAAGAAGGATGGATTAGAAAGAAAATGATACGTCTCGGTGTACTCGGTTACGGAAGAAGAATCAACAATGTAATTAATTTTATGCAGCGGCTCGGTGAGGGACCCGAAGTTACGGCAATCACTGACGTCAGAAATGACGAGATCAAGGCAAAGATGCGGGAAGATGAGAAAGACCCCGACAAAGTGGCTTTCTACACTGATCCCGACGAGATGCTCGACAAAGAGAAGCTCGACGGCGTTCTGGTCGGTACTCGCTGCCATCTTCATGCAAAGATGGGAATCAAGGCGCTCAAGCGCAATCTTCCTCTCTATCTCGAAAAGCCGATTGCGACCACTATGGAGGACCTCATCGCGCTGCGTGATGCAGCGGAGAAGAGCACCAGCAAAGTGGTTGTGTCGTTCCCGCTAAGGGTGACTCCTCTGACGCGCATGGCAAAAGAGATCGTCGATTCGGGCAAATTGGGTACGATTGAGCATGTGCAGGCGTGGAACAACGTTTTCTACGGCGGGTGCTACTATCACGGCTGGTATCGTGATGAGAACGAGACCCACGGTCTCTGGCTCCAAAAAGCCACGCATGACTTTGACAATATCAATTATCTGCTTGGTGATATCAAACCCGTCATGATAGCCGCTATGACCAGCAAGCAGGTCTTCAAGGGCGACCGTCCGGCAGGTCTGAAATGCAACGACTGCAAGGAGTGGGACACCTGTCTTGAAAGCCCGTATCATATGCACTTTTCCACTCAAGTTGCAAAGCGTGTTGAGCCTAATGATAATATGTGCAGCTTTGCGCTAGATACCGGCAATGAAGATTCCGGTGGTGCAATGATCCGTTATGAGACGGGTATGCATGTCAGCTACTCTCAGAACTTCTTCACACGAAAGGGTGGCGGCAAACGCGGTGTGAGACTTTTTGGATATAAGGGCACTCTTGAGTATGACTGGACGACTGATGAAGTGAAAGTATATATGCATCATTCTCCCGTAGTTGAGACCTATAGGGTTGAAGGCGGGAACCTCTCGCATGGCGGCGGCGATACGGTGCTTGTGGACAACTTTAAGAGAGTGATCACCGAGGGCGCAGAGTCGATAGCGCCGATTGAAGCTGGTTTACTGAGTGTTTTGATGTGCCTGAAGGCAAAGGAATCGGACAAGACAAACACCTTCCAGGAGATCAAATATCCTGATAGATGATTAATTTGTTGAGCTGAGCGATGACAGTTTCGGGCTCTTAGCTCTCTACTTTCATCTCTCAGCTTTTTAAGGAGATATAAATTGCCAAAAGTACAGAGTTCAATAGAAATAAACGGCGCAATCGATGACGTCTATGCGTTCGCAAAGAATGTTGAAGCATTCCCGGAGTTCATGCCGGATGTCAAGAGCGTCAGGGTGGTCGAAAAGAGCGACGACGGAAACCGCACCATAACCGATTGGACCGGTATTGTAAAAGAATTCAAGACAACGATCAAATGGACCGAAGAAGATATATGGGACGACCAGGCTAAAACTTGCAAGTTCTCACTGGTAAAGGGCGACTACAGCAAATACTCGGGTATATGGACATTTACCGATCTCGGTTCGAGCACCCGTTTCGATTCGGAGATCGAGGTCGAATACGATGTGCCGCTGGTAGGCGCTCTTATCAAAGGTTTGATCGCCAAGAAGATGAAAGAAAACGTAGATAATATGCTTGCGGCTATAAAGCGGGAGGTTGAGCGTAAATAATGAAGTATGACGTGCTGATTGTCGGGGCCGGTCCGGCTGGGATATTCGCGGCTCTTCATCTGTCAAAGGTGAAGGATTTGAGCGTATGTATAGTTGATAAAGGTGCCGATATAGATCAGCGCGTTCGTAAGGCCGAGTTGCTGAGCGGATGGGGTGGGGCAGGCGCATTCTCCGACGGCAAGCTTACCCTCTCGCCGGATGTAGGCGGCCAGCTCAATAACCTAATGTCCGAGCGCGAGGTCCGCAGGCTGCTCAAGTATGTCGATCAGATGTGGGTCAACTACGGCGGCTCCGAAAAAGTATATGGGACTGATGAAGATCAGGTTTCAAACATCGAACACAGCGCTCAGCTTGCCGGAATGCAACTTATCCATTCAGAGGTCAGGCACCTTGGCACGGAGATGTGCCCGGCGATTCTTACCCGTATGCGCGATGCCCTGCGCGAGCGGGTCGATGTCAAAATGGAGACCGCTATCGATGAACTTGTCGTATCCGGCAGCAAGATTGCGGGCGTAAAGACCGCTTCAGGCGAGGTTATAAAAGCAGATTATGTCATAGTTGCACCCGGCAGGTCGGGGGCGGACTGGCTCGCAAATGAAGCCAATCGTCTCCACCTCAAGACAATGACCAACCCTGTGGACGTGGGCGTCAGGGTCGAGATTCCCGCGGCTGTGATGCAGGATATTACGGATATCGTCTATGAGCCTAAGCTGGTCTACTACTCCAAGTCATTCGATGACAAGGTCCGTTCGTTTTGTGTGTGTCCCAACGGCGAGGTCGTGATCGAGAAGCATAACGGTGTCACCAGCGTCAACGGTCACAGCTACGCCCGCAAGAAGACGACAAACACCAACTTTGCCCTGCTTGTCTCCAATTCATTCACCGAACCGTTCCATGAGCCGATCACATACGGCAAGTATATAGCCAGCCTGGCGAACCTGCTCTCGGGCGGAGTGATAGTGCAGCGGCTGGGTGATCTCGAATCAGGCCGCAGGAGCACGGCTTCGCGCCTCGAACGATGCCTTACCATGCCGACTCTTCCCGACGCCGTTCCCGGCGATCTGAGCTTTGTGCTGCCCTATAGGCATGTTTCCGGTATACTTGAGATGCTTCATGCTATGGACCGCCTGGCTCCGGGTGTTGCAAGTCCGCATACACTGCTTTACGGCGTGGAAGTGAAGTTTTACTCATCAAAGGTCGAGCTCTCGGATAAACTCGAAACAGCCATAACAAACCTCTTTGCCATTGGCGACGGAGCGGGAGTGACACGAGGTCTGGCGCAGTCATCAGCCTCGGGAGTCATTGCCGCACAGGAGGTCCGACACCGTCTGGGCAGCTAAGACATATTTCTGACCATAAACTACTTTCAACGGACCTGCGATATTCAGTCGCAGGTCTTTTTTTTAGCTTCAACTTCTCTAAAGAAAAAAGAATTTATTTCAAGCAGGCTTTTTATGGCAGTTGGCACGATAATTGCACAGTTGCCTACTGGTACAAAGATCATAAGTATCTATAATCTCCATCCCTAACGTTACCGGCCATGCGTGAAATTAGGATTGGGCTCATTAGAGGCAAATCATTGCGCGGGATGTATCAGGGACTTATGCTGGGAGGGACAAGAATTGAAAAGATTGGTTTCAGCACTATTTGTTTGTTTATTGTTGACGGTATTTCTTGCAGTATCCGCCAGTGCAGGCGTCGTCACGCAGTGGAAGAACATTACGAGTGGAGTGAGTACTGTCACATTTGACAAATACAGTGGAACACATGCTCTGACAAGCGTAGTTCTAACCCTGACAGGCAGTATCAACGGCATGGTGCGCGTAGAAAACAAGGCCGAGTGTACTCAAGACATCACCGTCTATTTGTCAAGGTCGCTTACCCTTAAACAGGGCTCTACCGAACTCGTTGCCGTCAAACCGACTTTTACCAAAACATATCACTGCGACTATTATGATGGCACCGTGGACTATCTCCCGACCGTGACGACTAATGGAAGCACCGGCTCTGGGTTTACAGAGGTTATGCCGGCAACGACCGACAGCAAATCGTTAACATACACCGCCGGGATAGATGATCTGACTCCATATATCAGCGACGGCATCAATACCACTTTCGACCTTTCTATTGTGCGCAGCACTATATCGAGTGTTATGGGCGACAATGATATGGACTATTGGAACTCCATTGCTTTTACTGGAGAGGCAGACTTAAAGTACTATTATGAAGAAACGCCGGAGCCGGGGTCAATTGTTGCACTTCTCGTTGGCCTAACCGGTATCTTGGGCACTGGGCTCAGGCGCAGGATCAAGTAAGTCTAGACCAAAAAAGTAAATATAAAAAGGCACCCGGTTATAAGAAAACCCGGGTGCTTTTTTTCTTTATGGAGCCTGATCCAACCACAGCATATAAAAGCCGTTGCTGGTAAAATGATCCACATTTACAGTGGCTGTTTTCCGGCCATCGGAAAGGCTTACCTCTACATCTGTTCCTGCCCAGCCTCCAGATCCGTTAGGCTCATACAGAACCAGGGATCTGCCGTCCGGCATGGCGGTCGAGAGATGAAACGTCAGAGTGACCGGTTGGCTGAATGTGGTTCCTGCCGGGAGACACTCTACTGACGCTACGTACAATGGATAATTTCCCGGTGTGTCGGGTGTATCTTCCAGTGTCTTACTCTCAACAGTGGGAGTCACCCCCGATGGGGCGGCACCGGTAGGCACGGTCAGATCAATTTTTGTGGACGGGACAATCAAGAGTATATAATCATTATATGTGCCATCAAACTCGGTAAGCTGCACAGAAGCTGTTTTTCCATCCGCCGACAGAGTAACCGGATTATCTTCCAGCAATACGACCTGGCCCGATGAGTTCAAGTGGCCAAGGACCAGCATTTCGTCGTCGTTTAGCGTGATGGCGTTATCCATCGTAAATACCAGTTTGACCGCCTGAGTGAATGTTGTTCCTGCAGGGGTACAAGTCGCAGCCGCTACAAAGTCATTTCCTACAAGTGAAGGCGAAAAGCTGTTAAGAGCTTTTGCAGTGGCGTGAGCCGTGACGCCTGTAGGCACATTCTCCAGACTTACCTTGTATGGTATCATTGTTGTAGAGCTTCCTCCACCTCCACCGCCACATCCAACCAGTACCGCTACTGCCAAAATGCATAACAAAACTAGATATTTTCGCATTTTCCCCTCCTAGTGTTTTGCCTGGAAAGAACTCAGGCGCTGTTCAATATACTGGTAAAACTCTTCGTTACTGCATTCTCCATGGTCGAGTTCCATCGGTGACCTCGGTTTGCCCGAAACGAACGCAAGGTGACTCTCCAGTGCACACTGGTCGTGCTTGCGGTCGATTTGAAGCATATGTCTCAGTGAGCTGTCAGGAAGTTCGCCCTGTTTTTCGTGCGGTATGGCACACAAGTACGCCAGATCGACCGCATCATCCTTCGTCAGAGCGAGCTTGTTGTAATTGCGCTCAATGTAATCGGCTATCTCCGAGTCCTGATCTGAGTATTCAGGCACGTATTTTTCAAGAGTGTCCACCGCATCCGCCAGGAAGCAGCCTATGGCCGCGGATAGTCCGAACATCTTTCCGGCCATAACGACTGCCGCATCATCTGAAGCGCCCGGGCCTACTTTGTAACGGATATACATATAGTCTATATGAGGATCGCCATTGACCGCGAATAGTCCCGCTCGCTCAAATTCATCAATTTCGTCTTCATGCGCCTGCTTTGCCAGATCGAAACCGTTGAGCCCCAGAAGCTTCATAACGACCTGATCAACCAGGAAGCACTTCCCATATCCGATCTGAACGCCATAGCGTTTATTGGCAAGGTTTCTTATTTCGGCTTCGTCCCTGAGTCCTCCGAGATACAGGCCCTGCAATACGCCATGCGGATCAATTTCAATGCCGCGAAGAGCGCCGCATCGCAGCAGCGGCTCACCTTCCGTGTTACATGCATGACGAATCTGCTCTCCGGCTATTGCCCGGTCTACGAACTCGCTGACCTCGTCTATGAGATCCTGCCTTTCTTCTTTGGCCATACCCGGGTCGAGTCTGAGTGCGCGTACTATGTCGTCCATAGATGTGTTGGGAAATGTCTTTCCATAGAAAAGTCCGTGACCCATATGAGCATGTCCCTGGATCGATTGCAAGAGTACAAGCTGCTCTACGTCATACGTGCAGCGCAGTATAGTCTTGGCGTCCAGAGCGGCAAAGTCGTCGCGCAGCAACTGCGGAGGAGCGACGCCCTCAAGCCTGGGCTCTTTCACCAATTTGCGATTATGTCTGTTCTTATGACTCAATTTTGCTCCGTTCCTTTCACAAACATGCCCAACTGATTATAGCATGCGTATCAACTCTGTGCCAGATGAAAAATTACAAAATGTGCTGCCAGGTAATCAAGGAACCTGACTACTGTAAGTATAAGTATAATTAAGTGTCGCAATTGCTGATGTGCGACGCTGAATTTCATCATATCTGGAGGATGTGTATTCCTATGGCAGCCAAAGTAAACAAAGAGAAATGTGCCGGCTGCGGCCCCTGTGTTGAGGCCTGCCCGGTTGAGGCGATTAAGATCGAGAATAACGTAGCTGTTATCGATGAGGATGCATGCATTGAATGCGGCGCATGCGTGGATGCGTGCCCGAATGAGGCTATCTCGCTCGACTAAACCTTTCCGCTGCGGAAACCCAACAGCATTGTGACGGTTTCCGCAGCACAACCATTACCTGCTCTTGTACCTTAATCCTCATAGAGTATTGCAATATCAGATTTTCCTGCACAGCCAGAGAAAGGATCGTGATAATGTCCGCATACGAGCAGCTTTCCACCGGCAAGAAGATCGAGGCGCTTTCACTGAAAGTCAATCAACTTCAGCAAGAAATTGTCGGCTTGCGTCAGGATGTTAGAAGCATTCTTTCACTGCTGCAAAAGCTCAACCTGCAATTCGAAGAGGACAGAAACAGTTAGTCCTCATTAGTATTTCTTACGCCACTGCCCCAAATCTCAGGCGTTTTTGATGAGATAGTTGTGCTCCTCTGATATCAGCGATAGTATAGGATTTTGAGATAAAGGCGTAGTTTAATAGGCTCATCAGCCCAGATTCAGGCTGCCCAGCGTCTTGCTCAGGGAGAATAAAGAACCTCTTCCAAGTCTCATTAACCCCTGCTATAATCATTGTAGGAGGGAGTTGAATGATGATTGTTCAGTCGCTCGATGGCGCATGGGAACTGAGGCAGGCAGGGGGAGATGAGGTCTTTAAGGCGCGGGTGCCGGGGTGTGTTCACACCGATCTGATGCGCGCGAAAAAGATCGAAGACCCATTCTGTGCGGACAATGAGTATAAAGTCGCGTGGGTCCATGAGAGCGATTGGGAATATTCACGCTCTTTTGATGCTAACGACAACCTCCTCGAATCTAAGAAGATTTTCCTTGAATGCGATGGGCTGGACACGTTCGCACGAATCATGCTCAATGGCAAGTTAATCGCCGAGACTGATAACATGTACATTGCGCGCAGGTTCGATATTACAGGCAAGCTTCGTGCTGGCACCAACGATATAAGAATTACATTTTATTCCCCGGTAAATCGAGTCAAGCCTTTTATGGCGAAGGACCCTCTGTTATGCCCGGCTGATTCGATATCAGGCTCATGCTATGCTCGAAAATCACCCTCGCAGTGGGGCTGGGACTGGGGTCCGAAACTGCCTACAAGCGGCATTTGGCGTTCCATACGTCTGGCTGGTTGCAATACGGCGCGAATCAGCGAACTCAGGGTCAGGCAGAAGCACAAGCACGGTGGGCCGGTTGTCCTTAATCTCGAAGCAGGTCTTGAGAAATATCGAAAAACCTCGTGCACTATCATCTTCCGGCTTACTCATCCCGATGGCAAAGTCGAAGAACATGTAGTAAAGTCAACTGGCGATAAGGCCAAGTGCGCGATAAATATCCTCAAGCCAGTGCTCTGGTGGCCAAACGGTTACGGTGATCAGCCGCTTTATTCGGTCGATGCAGTGTTAGTTTGTGACGGGAAAGAGCTGCAGACCGCCAGCCGCCGGATCGGACTTCGCACAATCGAGCTTGAGCAAAAGAAAGACAGCCAAGGGCGTAGCTTCACGTTCATTGTCAACGGAGTTAAAGTCTTTGCCAAGGGCGCAAATTGGATTCCGGCTGATCAGTTCCCTTCACGAATCTCAGATCAGCGATACCGATGGTTGATATCCAGCGCTGCTGCTGCGCATATGAATATGCTGCGTGTCTGGGGTGGGGGTATCTACGAGGATGAGACATTTTACGACCTTTGCGACGAGCATGGCATCCTAATCTGGCACGATTTTATGTTTTCCTGCTCTATGTATCCAGTAGACCAGGCATATCTGGACAACGTCCGTTCAGAGATTGAGCATAACGTCTGCAGGCTGCGAGACAGGACTTGCGTCGCGCTCTGGTGCGGCAATAATGAGATCGAATGGTTCCTGTCGAACGGCTGGGACGGTGAGCGCAACCAGTTGCGCAGGGAGCAGTATAAGAAGATTTTCCATGAGCTGCTGCCCTCGATTATGAGTAAGCTCGACCCTGATCGGGATTACTGGCCGAGTTCACCATATTCGGGCAAGCCGTTTGAGGAGCCGAATGACCAGAACAACGGTGACGGCCACTACTGGGATGTCTGGCACGGTCGTCTGCCGTTCACTTCTTATCGCAGCCAGTATTACAGGTTCATGAGCGAGTTCGGTTTCGAATCTCTGCCCGCTTATGAGACGTGCAAGTCGTTTGCCCGCTGCGAAGATCTGAACATAACCAGCCGGATAATGGAGTGCCATCAGAAGAATCCGGCAGGTAACGGGTTGATATTGCACTATCTGGCGCAGACATTTAGGATGCCAAAGAACTTCGAGATGATGTGCTATGTAAGCCAGCTCCTGCAGGCTGAGGCGATGCGTTACGGCGTTGAGCACTGGAGGCGCAATCACGGCAGGTGTATGGGCACGCTCTACTGGCAGCTTAATGACTGCTGGCCGGTGTGCAGTTGGTCGAGCATCGATTATTTCGGCAGATGGAAGGCCCTGCAATACTTCGCGAAGAGGTTTTACGCGCCGATCCTGCTTTCTGTTAGCGAAGATGGCGCGAAAGCCGAGTTGCATATAACAAACGACACTACAAAACCGGCCAGGATCGAAGTTCGGTGGTCACTGGAAAACTTTGACGGCACAGTACTTCGCAAGAGCAAGATCAAGACCCGCATCGAGCCGACATGCAGCAAGCGGCTGACGCGGCTGGATTTTACCGAGGAGCTTGAAGGGGCAAACATTCGGCAGTGCGCGCTTATCTGCGAACTGCTGGTCAACGGCAAACCCGCCGGTATTGGCATGACAGCGTTTATGCCGTCCAAGCACCTCGATCTGCCTGCGGCGAAGATAGATGTAGAGGCTGGCTCCGACGAAGAGGGTCCATATCTGGAAGTGTGCTCCGATAAAGCCGCGCGGTTTGTGTGTTTGTCCGTGCCCAGGCAGGATGTAACATTCTCGGATAACTTCTTCGATCTGCCTGCCGGACGAAGCGTAAAAGTGCGTGTGGAGTCGGATGTTGATGAAGATGTGTTGGCAAAGGTGAAAGCGTATTCTCTCAGAGATTCCTACTGATCCGTGAACTTGACCTTATCACCCTCACCCAGGCCCTCTCCCGCCAAGAGGGAGAGGGAGAACTAGGCATTTACCTTGACTTACTTTAATCACTTAGCCACAACCTACAACCCACAACTCATAACACTAAGAACGTATTTTCAACAGTGCTTGGCTCGGCTGCCCTCAGCTCTGCTGCCTTCTCTTCGGCAAGTGTATCGTTGATGTACGATCCTGCCCCCGTTTCACATCCCGCAATGTATTTGAGCTTGGTCTTGGTCCTGTTCGGCGGGTGGAACTCGATATGGAAATGATAGTGGTCGTAATCACGTCCGTCGGTCGGAGCCTGGTGCATTATCATCATATACGGCAGCGATATTCCCCAGAGGTTGTCATATTTAAGCAGCACTATTTTGAGTATATTCGCCAGGTCATCGCGCTCCTTCTCATCGAACGTGAGCATGCTCTGGTGATGCTTTTTCGAGAATATGTAGACCTCGTATGGGTAGCGTGCAAAGAACGGGATCACAGCCGCAAATGAATCGTTTTCAGCTATTATGCGCCGACCGTCTTTATACTCCTCGGCCAGAATGTCGCAGAAGAGGCAGTTGCCTGTACGAGTCTTGTGGCTTAAGGCCGAATCCAGTTCTTTCTGAGCCTTCGGCGGGATAAACGGCAGCGCGTAGATCTGGCCATGCGGGTGATATAGCGTGACGCCGATATCTTTGCCCTTGTTCTCAAAGATGAGCACGTAGTTAACAAAATCTCTGCCGCCGAGGTCCTGATAGCGGTCTGTCCAGACTTCTACCAGTTTGCGAATGTGCTCAACATCTGCATCGGCAAGTGTGCTGTCGTGCTTGGATGTGTAACATACTACCTCGCAGATGCCGTCCGCCGGGCGCACTTTATATAGGCCGGTCTCTTCCACTGCCGGCTCCGGCGCCGGATGCCGCAGAGACGGAAACTTGTTCTCGAATGTGACGATCTCATAGTCTTCCGAGGGTATCTCGGTCGGAAATGCGCCGGGCTTGGTGGGGCACAGCGGGCAGTAATCGTCAGGCGGCAGGAATGTCCTGTCCTGTCGATGAGTCGCCGTGATTACCCACTCCTGCAGGATCGGGTGCCATCGAAGCTCGCTCATTACTTGTCACCTCCGCAGCAGCACTTCTTTTCGCATTCATTGCGCTTTGAGTCCTTATTGTTATCATTCTTAGGGAAGCTGAAATATATGAGCGTCCTGCCGTCCGGGAGCGTTATCTGTTTTTTTATCATTTCCATTACTTACTACCTCTAATTATCTCTTCTATCGATGCAAGCTGCTCAGCCGTATTAACACCTGCAAGCTCAACAGGATCGCATTGCACAGCCGAAACGGTCCGACCCTGCTCTATGGCTACGCGGACCATATCAGTTAAATTATACTCGCCGGCTTCATTTATTTCCATGTCTTTGATGTCGGCGAACAGCCATTTCGAGTCGAACGCGTAAGCCCCGCCGTTTACTTCTTTGATTGTGCGTTCATCCGGTGCGGCGCATTTCTCTTCCACTATCCCGCGAATTTGTCCGGAATCGTCTCGCACAATACGGCCGTAGCCTGTCGGATCAGTAAGTTCGGCTGCGGCCAGTGTGATTACGTCGTTTGTATTGATATGCTCACTCATCAGGCGTGAGATAGTGCTGGACTTAAACATTGGGCTGTCGCCGCACATGATAACCAGATGGCCATCAAAATTGGAGAATGCTTCTTTTGCGCATATTACGGCATGACCGGAGCCTTTCTGCTCGGTCTGCATAACATAATCGAAAGATGGCCCCATCTCGCGCATCACCTGGCCCGCCTGATAACCGACAATCAGCGTTATATCATCGATCCTGGCCATATTGAGAGTATCGACGACATATTTCACCATCGGCTTGCCTAGCAGTGGCCTGAGCACCTTTGCAAAAGGTTTGCCCGTCTCACTTTGAAACCTCGATCCTCTGCCCGCCGCCAGTATGAGTCCACGGAAGTTTATTGTTTGCATAACTAATCAGAGTGTACAGCGCATGAGCTGTTGCAGTCAATAACTCGGTACTTGAAAATTTGCTGAAGGATAAGCAGTGAAAAGTGGGAAAGATACCTAAAGATCAGCAAAGCAACAGGGCGAACGCACGAATGAACGTTTTGTGGCGATGTTCAAACACATCACTCGTATGATGGGTAAGGATCTCCGAATCCTTACCCAAGAACCAGTGCCGGATCTCCGAATCCGGCTATTCCAGCAAA
>JBDKUO010000049.1 GCA_039679645.1 Armatimonadota bacterium | reverse complement strand
ATCGGCATTTCTTTGAACTGTGGCATGGCAACCTCCTCATATATAGGAGTTCGACATCCAACACATCAATCCATGCCTGATTCTCAATGTTTTAGAAAATAATTTTGAGACAGCCTCTCAAATCCCGAAACTGCCTGACGCATCAAACTTACAAAACACCTAAATCTACAGCACCACCCGTATCCTATCCCCAAGCAGCCTGCCTGTCGATATCATCTGATCATTCAGCGACTCGCTTCTCACATTCGTGTCAACTCTCTCCGTCAACCTCACTACTGCGATACTGTCCTCGCACGACGTCTCTCAACGAGAGTATTTATCCTCTGCCTAATCCAGCGAATCAGTTTCCTTCCTCCAAAGAAAACGATCAAAACCGCCGGTATCCAAATCGGAGCGAAGTATAAAGCGTAGAAAGACCCCGTGACGCCTTTACGAAGCACAGTCAGGAACGATCCCTTGGCGCGATATGAGGCGACAGCGTGCCAGTTGCTCCAGTCGAAGGTCTTGCGAGGCTCGGGTTCAAAGAGATCCACACTTAGCATGGCCTTTTGCGACCTGCGCGCAATATCGACACGCTCCTGGGCTGCATCTGCAGCCTGCTCTCATATAGCCGATACTGAACGAAGAGTATATCCGATCCACGCATTCGGCGTGGGCTGCGCATAAATCCGATAAGCTCGCCCTCATTTTGCTTAAGCAGCGATATACGCGTATTCAGCTTCTGGTAATCGGATGTCTGGTCCGATGTCTGTACTGATTCGCTGTAGAGCTTGCCAATACGTCGAACCCGCTCCATCAGAGGCCCCAACTGTGCTGAATCAACATCCAATATGATCTCGCCATGCCTCTCGCCGGAAAAGTTTGCCTCACTCTTTTCCTGGTGGAGCACAGCGCCTCGCGCATCGGCCAGCCGCATGATCTGTGCCCTGGCTTCGTTATAATCGTTAACCTTGAGCACAATGCTTCCGCTCTTAATTGCGATCCTTGACGTGTCAAAATTGGAATCAGTCTGCAATCCGGGGGACACGCTGGCCGCCAATGCTGGAAGAAGTGATATGATAAATCCTATAGCGACTACCGCAAGCGCAAAACGAAGATGCTTTACCATTTTTTCACCTCTAAGCTCTATTCGGGTGTTTCGAGAACTCGGTTTCGGTATTTCGGGAATGAATTCCCGAAACTGCCGGACGCATCAATCTTACAAAACACCTAAATCTACAGTGCCACTCGCATTCTATCCGCAAGCAAGCATGCTGTCAATATCAATCGAACATTCAGCGACTCGCTTCGTACCTTCTTGATCAACGGGTCATCATCGATAAAATCCGCATATGACTTCATTGCTTCTGTCTGCCATAGCTCTTGTGATGTCGTAGTTAGAGTAGTATTTGTTAAAACCCCTGCAGGTCCCCGGATCATTACAGATCACATAATCGTCGTTGAATCCCACAGCAGCAATCCAGTGTCCGGCTTTATACGGATATCCTCGGTTGGTTAGATGCTCACAAAGGACATGAAGCACCACTGGCCTGCCCTCAGCAATCTCGCCTTTTACTGAGTCTACGTCCATTTCAGAGCCATGCACACTATTTATCTTGAAACAGTCGTGGCAGGAATCGACCAGTTGGGACAGACTCGTTCCATTCATATCATTGCCGTCAGGGTCGCCTCCCAGGTATCTCCAGACATTTACGATATCTTGTATCGAGGGGCTATTAAGGCCGAGAACATAACGGCAGCACATAGCAATCGACGCAGGGCCGCACGATCCATGCCCGCGTTTATCATCATCCCAGAGTTGCTCCAAAAATGGCACTTTCAATATTGTTTCTACCGATGTCGGCACTGCCGACACTAATGAAAAAATTGGTATCACTGACACCACCATAAGCTCCAGCTAATATTTTCTGAATCGCCCACCCGATTTACATTGCTTTCTAAGCAATTTACGCTAAATAAATTGCACGTCTTGTATCTTTAGATTACGTACCTTGATACAAGTTTATGGCCGTGTTTTACTTAATTGCTCTCGACGAGCTTCCCTTCTGCATCTTCAAGCAGGTTATAATATCTCTCAGCCAGATCAGGATATTGCTTGATATCCGACCTGCCGGTCGAACTTAGGTCGTAGAGCCCGTATCCCACACGCTCAAACCACGAGTAAAAGTTACTTCGGAGTATGGAAAGAGTCTTCTCACCCGTGCCGAGTTGCCTTAGCACTTTCGGCTGAGTCGGGCCCAATCGAGCAAGATAGCAGGCGATCTGTATCGCATTCTCTCTGTAGGCCGTCATAATCTTGGTGCGGAAACTTCCACCAGTGTTGAAATCTGCTGAGCGATTCTCAACTTCTCGGATTATGGCTCGCCTGGATTTGCGCTTCTTGTGTCTTTTGTACGGAACCGGATGCAGTATGATCTCGACCGGAACCCTCTTATTCCCCGGAGATATGAAGATCAGACCAAGCTCCAGACGTTTGAGCAGGAGCAGCAGTGACCTGTTGGCACAAGTCCATTTACGCTTGTCCGGCGGCCTGGGGACCCCTACATACACCGACTCACAGCTCTGCTGGCGTTTTACTGCTTGAGAGAGGAGCACAACGTTGAGGCATTTCTTCAGTTCGACTATTATCAGATCATCGTCTTTTAGCGCGACAACATCGCAGTTGTTGACCTCACTGCGCACTGTATAGCCGTGGCTTGCCAGATAGTCGTATAGAGGATTATAGAGTTCTGTTTCCAGCTCAGTCTTTTTTGCCTTTACCACAGCCTCACCATTCCAACAACACGGTACCGGAACTTAGCCCTCTGCCGAATGCAGTAAGCAGAACCATGTCTCCTCGTTCTAGCAGTTTTATTGGGCCATCTCGTCGCGTGCTAATCCCGGACCTGGTTCTAATCCACTCGTCACTCGTATCAAGGAAAATCGCAATATCATCATTCGATACTATAAGTTCAGGCAGATAACTGCCTGTTGCTATAATCTGCATTGGCACTGACTAGATTTCCTTTCGTAAAAAATACGACCTCATCCGCATTCTAATTACAATCGAAAAACGGATATTCGTTGTATTTGTAATGCTAGTGTGACTGAACTCAGAGTGCAAAATTCAGAATTTATAATCTTGCGTTGGCAAGCTTTATTTTGCGGCGAGTATCGAGGTGCCTGAGGAACAGATACAGAAGAAGTGCGAAGATGGCATTATAAATGCATTCGCCGAGCAGAGTGCGGATCGTATTGGAAAAGCTGGGCTTGGGGTTTGCTAAAAGAAACATGCCCTCACATACCAGTGTCAGCCAGACGGCGGAAAGCATCGGCACAATAGGATTTTCACTGAAGAGCCGCTTATGAACAATGCCGGCCAGGAAACCGGTAATTGTGCGAGTAACAATAAAGCTCCCCAAGCTCAGTCCAACAACCGATCCCTGGATAAGCCCCGCAATAAAACCAAGCACCGTGCCAAAGTCAGGGTCGGCTGACAGGGCATAGATGATAAGCACAACAAGGACAAGGTCGGGTTTAGCGCCAAATATGGTCATCCACCCAGGAAAATTGCCCTGTGCGGCAGCCGCAATTATGAGCATTATAATTGCCCAGAAATATTTCTTCATGGTGTAGAAGTCTGTCCAGGTTTAACAACAAAAACTTGCTCAATTTCGTCAAAGCGCACGCTTGGCTTTATGAGCGCGGAGGTCGTGCCTGCTGTCGAGTTTCGCACCACTTTCAACACTCGCCCAACAACAAGCCCTTTCGGGAGCACTCCACCCATGCCCGATGAAATAACCACATCCTTAAGCTTTATATCTGAATCTTTTGGCAGATATGCCAAGACAAGATAATCAGTGCCCTGTCCATAAAGCATGCCCGAACTTCTTGAACGCTGAACCATCGCGCCGATGGCGCTGTTTGAATCTGTGAGGGCAACAATTTGTGAGGTAAATGGATTGGCTTCGGATATCTGTCCAATAATACCAAGATGATTGATTACAGCTGATCCTTGACGAATACCCGAGTGCGTTCCAACATTAATGGTTGCAGTATCGAACCAGTTGCTCTCATTGTGCGAGACAACCTCCGCAGCAACCATTGCAATTTTTGATGATTCTTGAAAGCCTAAAGCAGCATTTAGTCTTATATTCTCTTCAGCAGCCTCACGCAGCGCAGCATTCTCCAATGTCAGCCGCCTCACGCTCTCACGCAGTTGTCTGTTTTCCTTGAGAATTACCGACCGAGGCCTGAACGTGAGGACTGCAACCCTGCCCATTGAGAGAACGCCGTGGGCTGCAATATTTACAGGCGCAAACGTAGACCGTACTGCATCCTGCATGTACAACGAATTGCCCTTTGCAAGCCCATGGCTGTGCATCTTTCCAATTGCAGTACCCAGCGCGATCAATATCACAAGATTGATAATTGTCTTGTTGCGAAGATAGTTAAACATTTAGCTGATGGATTGAACCTGCCTTGTTGAGCCAAGCAGTGCTTTTTTAAGTGCAGTGTTGCTCTCTGATTCCTCCAAAGCTTTTGCCGTACCCAACACCACACAGCTCAACGGGTCAGGCGCAATATGCACAGGCATTCCCGTTTCAACATTTATCAACTCATCTAAGCCTCGAAGCAGTGCCCCGCCGCCCGCAAGCACAATACCTCTCTCCATCACATCCGCTGCCAGTTCGGGAGGTGTGGATTCCAGTGTCAGCTTCACGGCTTCGACAATCTCCATTACAGGATCATGGATTGCTTCACGTATTTCCTGACTTGATATGACGGCACTCCTGGGCAGGCCGGAAATCAGGTCTCTACCGCGAACTTCCATTGTCAGTTCTTCTTGCAGTGCATATGCCGATCCGATGTCCAGCTTGACTTCTTCGGCAGTGCGGTCGCCAATAAGAAGATTAAATACACGCCGTACATAGGCCACGATGGCTTCGTCTATTTCATCCCCTGCGACCCTGATCGAACGGCTGGTGACGATGCCGCCCAGAGAGATCACGGCAACCTCACTCGTCCCGCCGCCGATATCAACGATCATACTGCCGGTTGGCTCGCTAACCGGCAGCCCAGCGCCTATTGCGGCAGCAAACGGTTCTTCCAGCGTATAAGCCTCCGATGCGCCTGCCTTCATTGCCGCTTCTTTAACGGCTCGCCACTCAACTTCGGTCACACCCGACGGTATGCCGACTACCACACGTGGCCCGAATATGCCGTTGTGCCTGTTTACTTTTCTAATAAAGCCCCTGAGCATTGCCTCGGTCTGATCGAAGTCGGCGATAACTCCGTCCTTGAGAGGCCGGATGGCAATAATGCTGCCCGGCGTGCGCCCAAGCATCCGTTTTGCTTCTTCGCCGACGGCGAGAACCTTTCTGGACTGACTATCAAGCGCGATAACGCTCGGCTCACGCAGCAAAATACCTTTACCACGCACATGCACAAGCGTATTTGCCGTACCTAAATCAATGCCTATTGCTCTTGAAAACCTGCTGAATAATCTGGAGAAGATTGCCATTTATCTTCGGTCGCCTTCCATTTTTTGGACATGATTCATTACTTATCCCTAGTCATCTATAATACCACAAAAGTCCAGTCTGTTACGAGTGAGAAGCTTAGAATTTTGGCCGGGTATACGTTTTCTTCTCATGATCGAGTATAATATCCAAAAATACCATGTAGCAGTGGAGGATGAATATTTGTGGCGCAGTAAAGCTGTTTCGATTATTGCAATGTCATTTATTGTATCGTTGTGTGTGGGATGCGGGCGAGCGGAACGCCATGCCGAAAATAAAATTGCTGAGGCTCTCCAACAGAGATTGGGCCCAGCTAAATCATACGATGTAAATATCACCGGCTCACCAATGAGGCTCCTCAAGGGAAAAATGGAAAGGCTGGACATAGTCGGCAAAGATGTCAACCTCGAAAAAGGCATCAAGCTCGAATCATTGAATGTGACTGTCCACGACCTTGTCTTCGACACAAAGACGCAAGAAATCAAAGGCGCCAGTAAGACCAGTTTTTCTGCGACAATTGCTCAGAGTGAGCTGGCAAAATATCTTCACAAAAATTACCCGGACGTTCCGGAACTCAAGATTTCACTGCATGACGGCTATATAGACGTCTCGGCAAGGCCGGCTGTCGCCGGAGTGGGAGTAAACGTGAAGACAGAAGCGGACATACATGTAAAAGATCATCATCTGCTGATCCTCGATCTCAAAAAGGTTTCTGCCGCAGGCGTGCCCGCCCCCGAATTTGCACGAAACTATATTGAGACAAAAGTCAATCCTGTATTCGACTCCAAGGACCTCGGGTTCAATGCTACAGTAAACTCGCTTAAGCTGGCGCAGGGATCGATCTGTGTTGCAGGGAATTTGGATTTGGTACAAACATCTTTTTGAGGGCATGAGGCATATCGCAAGGTTGTCTGCTGACCATGACAGTGTAAGGCAGCCTGCATTTTTATCACAGGCTGCCTCGAAAATCCGCGAGTTGCAATAATTATAAATTTATGGTGCGGACGGCTGTTGCCCGGCGCTTGAACTGTTTTGGTTTGTTTGGGTTACCGGCTTCGGCGCAATAAAAGGAAAATCGTTTACAGCCTGGCCGGCACTTGATTTTGCCTTCTTTTGTTTGATTACATCGGGCTGTTTGTATACGCTGAATGTCGCGATCCATTGATCGGGCGTGTATTCACCCTCAGACATGGCCTTGGGCAGTTTACACTTGTAGACCTTGCCGCTGTTGTCGGCGTATTGAAATTCGAGGAATACCAGGCCGTTTTTGTCCGTAGTAGTCTTCACCGGTGTTTCCAGTGTAAGCTGACCAAACTTGAGCTTCTGCTGCACTGTTGATGTCGGCTTAAGCATTTTTGTTGCGTTGGACGCCGGGGGCTGGTCAAACGACGGCGGTTGTGCGTCCGAAGACTGGTTGCCGCAGCCCGTGAGCAAGACTATGCTCCCAAACGCTGCAATAATTGTGGTTATAGATGCTGTCTTCAAAGCAGAGCGGTACACTTTTTACCTCCGGCATGGGCTGAATTTACTGACACATGTATTATACTCCTTAATCACATCTGCGCACAACGATTGCAAATCGCCGATTATCGCAATATAATCCTATCGTGAAAAAAACAGACGCATCCGACCAATATCGAAAACTGCCGTCCGTAGACGAGATGCTGCGCAATGAGCGCGCCGCCAGCCTCTTGAACAACCATTCGAGGACTGTCGTTACCGAGGCATTCAGAAATGTGCTTGAAAACGCCAGGCATAATATTGCCTGTGGTGCATCCGCGCCGGATAGTATCGAGTTATTTGAACAGTCAAAAATCGAGGTTGATAAGTTGACAAGGCATTCACTTTGCCGCGCCATTAACGCAACCGGTGTCATTTTGCATACCAATCTTGGGCGCTCGACGCTCTGCCTGGATGCAGTGAGTTCGGTAAATGAGATTGCCCAAAGCCACTGCACGTTGGAGATCGACATAGAATCGGGAAAACGTGGTTCCAGGCAAACTCACGTCTCCAATCTTCTGACGGAGCTTACCGGCGCACAAAGCGCGCTTGCCGTAAACAACAATGCCGCGGCAGTGCTGCTTGCGGTCAATACGCTGGCGCAATGCAGGTCGGTGATAATATCGCGCGGCCAGCTTGTCGAAATAGGCGGTTCGTTTCGCATGCCGGATATCATTCGACGCGCAGGGGCGAGGCTTGTTGAGGTCGGGACCACCAATCGAACACGCATCTCCGATTATGAAGAGGCTATTACTGACGAAACGGCGCTTATTCTGCGCTGCCACCCGAGCAACTTCAAGGTCAGCGGTTTCGTTGAGGATACGAGTCTTGAAGAACTGGTTAATCTGGCACAGAGCAGGCATATCCCCATAATGGACGATCTGGGCAGCGGCGCTCTTGTCGACATATCCAAATTCGGTCTGGACTATGAGCCGACTGTGCAGGATAGTGTCAAGTCGGGCGCGTCTTTAGTCTGCTTCAGCGGTGATAAGCTCCTCGGCGGTCCGCAGGCCGGGATATTGGTCGGAAAGAAAGAAGTAATTGATGAGTGCCGACAAAACCCGCTTGCCCGCGCATTGAGAGCGGATAAACTTACGCTGGCCGCACTCGAATCCACGCTTAGAGTGTATCGTTATGGCGACCCATGGTCTCAAATCCCGACACTTGCCGCAATCAGCCGACCCCTCGATGAGATAACTTCACAGGCAAACCGACTGGCGCGCCGGATCAACTCGCTGCATATACCCGATCTTGCTACGAAAGTCCGGCCGGTATTCTCTGAGATCGGGGGCGGGTCACTCCCCGGACAAAATATTGAAAGCCGCGCAGTTGCTCTGAAGAGCGGCTGCTTATCTGCCGAAGATTTGGGTGAGCATTTTCGAGGAAACGAGCAACCGGTCTTCGGACGGATAACACAAGAGTGGTTTCTCCTTGATATGCGCACTGTAACAAAGCAAGAAGTCTTAGACATCTTAGACTGTATCAAACGGCTCAAATAAGGAGTCTCAGTCATATCATGGAGGATGTAATGGGCATCGAGCGCGCGGGTCGAGGCGGGTTGCATCGAGTTTACGAACAGACGATAGATGCGCTTGTTGCTGCCGCAGGGCAGCGTGACAGAACTGCAGAGGGGCACTCTCAAAGGGTGACTCGATATAGTGCGGCAATAGGAAAGGTATTGGGACTGACATGTGATGAGATCACAGATCTGAAATATGCCGCCGGTCTTCACGATATAGGCAAAGTAGCGATATCACGGAAGATCATCAACAAAATCGGCAAGCTCAACAATGATGAGTTTGCCATAATGAAGCAGCATTCCACCATAGCGATCCGGATTTTGGAGAAGGTAGACGGCCTAGAGTTTGCCGTTCCACTTATCAAGCACCACCATGAACGCTTTGACGGCAGGGGTTATCCCGATGGCCTTTGCGGTAAAGATATTCCTCTCGGCTCCCGTATTATTTCAGTTGCAGAAGCATTCGACATACTCACGTCGGATGTCCCCTGGCGCGATGCGATGGACCAGGAATCTGCGCTTTGCGAACTCGAAGCATGCGCCGGCACTCAATTCGACCCGGCAATTGTCGAAGCATTCCGCACCGCCATTACATCGGGTTATGTAGAGAGATAATAAACAAAGTAAACAGGAGATAAAAGAAGCCTTTTGTATGCCTCCAGGTAAACGCCTGGGGGCATATGCTCGTAAATGGGTATAAGAAAACTGATGAGTGTTGACAACTAGTATACATGTGATATTATGAATGTGCGAGCTAGATTGACAGCATTGGAGGAAAGAAATGGAAACCCCATCGAATGACACATTGAAACTAAGGTTCAATGTACTCGTTGAGGGCCAAGCTGACGGAACATATTTGGCTCACTGCCTGGAACTGGATTTGGTTGCCGAAGGCGAAACGTTGGAGCAGGCCTGTCATGAAATCATGAATGTCATTGATGTGCATGTGCGAACATGTATTGAAAATGACAACATGGAAAATCTATTCTTCCCGGCTCCAAAAGAAGTTTGGGAAAAGCTTGGTGCGATACAAGCGAGGATGTCCCAGTGTACTCGTAATACTATTAAACATAGAGTCTTTGATAATTGCGGACACAAATTCAGCAAAGTAGAGGTTGATCAGCTCTGCTATGCCTAAATCGCTCAAGTTACGCGAGTTTCTTGCACGATTGAAGGACTACGGAGTAATAGAACATCCGAAACCGGCTCGCGGTAAGGGCAGCGAAGTTGTCATCTATAGACCAAATGAACCGGGATCCATGAAAGGCCCCATATTTACATTGACAAATCATGGCAAAGGCACACCCATCGGAACAGGTTTATTACTTGCTTGCCTAAGAAGATTCGGAATAGATAAAGACGACTTCTTTAGCGGAATATAATGCCTCCGCTACCAGTTACTTCCTTCTGCGCCTCGGAGAGAATGCGGCGGACACAACGAATGCAAGCGTGGCAAGCAGGACAATCGATGCGCCCGGCGCAATTGCCAGCCAATCGGAAATCAACAATCCACCGATTGTCGAACCGATCCCGAACACTACCGCAAGAGCCATCATTTTCTTAAAACTCTCGGTCAACTGATAGGCCGCGGCAGCGGGGGTCACTATCAGCGCTGAGACCAGCACTATTCCCACCACCTTGATAGACATGACCACCGTGAGAGCAATCATGGTTATCAGCAGATAATACAGCTTTCCGGCGGGCATGCCCGTCACCTCTGCCATCTCAGGATCAAATATTACGAACATGAGGTCCTTATACAGCACGAACACACAACCGAGCACGAGCACTGTGATTACGACTGTCGTCCAGACATCCTGCACAGTCACTGCAGTAATGCTGCCGAACAGATAGCTCAAGAGATCGACCTGATAGCTGTGTGTCAGCCCGATTATGAGAATCCCCAGCGCCATTCCCGAGACGAACATGATGCCGATTGCCGTGTCTTCCTTGACATGCCCCTTGCGCGACGCCGCTGCGATTCCCCACCCCGCAAGCACTGAAAAGACGACTGCGCTCCAGATAGGGTTGACCCCGAAAAGGATTCCTATAGCTACCCCGCCGAGCGAGCTGTGAGCAATTCCCGAACCCATGAATGCCATTCCACGCAGGATTACATAGACCCCGACAACCGCGCACAACGCCCCTATGAGCGTTCCGGCGATCATTGCGCGCTGCATAAAAGAGTAGTTGAGTATGTCTATCATTCGTGCTCCTCCACTACAATGTGCGGCGCGTCGCCATGGTGAAGATATGCTACGTCACAGCCGTACATTGTCTTGAGAGCATCAGTACACTCGACTTCACCGGGCCTACAGTGCGCAACCAGCGATCTGTTAAGACATGCCAGTGTGTCTATATATTTTGCCACAACTCCAACGTCGTGCGAGACGAGCAGCACCGTGACACCCTCACTTTTAAGCTCATGCAGTAGTGTATAAAGACTCCCTGTAGCGGCTATATCTACACCTGTGGTCGGCTCATCGAGGACCAGTAAATCGGGGTTATTTGCGAGCGCTCTTGCGATAAATACGCGCTGCCTCTGCCCGCCGGAAAGTCTGGCGATGGGTCTGTTCTTAAGATCGGTTATCCCGACTTTTTCCATCGCGGCATATGCGGCTTCACGCTCCGAACGTCCTACACGTCGGCCTATGCCTAGTCTGCCGTACATACCCATCAGCACAGTCTCGAAGACTGTAATCGGGAATTTTATGTCGACAGTAAATATCTGAGGCACATAGCCTATCTTGGAGCGCAGTTCGCCCAACTGGTCCAGCGGCCTGTCGAAAATTTTTACAGTCCCCAAGTCGGGTTTGATAAGGCCCAGGATGACTTTGATCAGCGTTGTCTTGCCCGCGCCGTTAGGCCCGATTATTGCTGAGAAATTGCCCTTGTTTATAGTCAGAGACACATTGTCGATGATAGCTATATCGTTATGTTTAACAGTAATATCCGTCAGTTCGACGGCATGTTTGAAATCACTCATTTTTGGCCCAGCGCCTTTGTCATATGATCGAGGTTAGCAAGCATGGTCTTTATGTAGTCATAGTCAGGCGCTTTGCCCATCGGATCGAGCATTAAAACCCGCGCACCGCATTCGTCGGCTATCACTTGGGCGGCCTTTGGAGAAAATTGCGGCTCAGCAAATATAGCTTTTGCCTTAATTCTTGCACAGACCTTGACTATGTCACCCAACTCCGACGGCGACGGTTCCTTGCCCGGAGTCTCTTCAATTACCGCCGCCTGGTTGAGTCCATATTGCCTGGCGAAGTATATCCATGCAGGGTGAAACGTTATAAAATCTTTTGATTTGAAAGTCTTTACTCGCCGCTTAATGTCTTTATCAAGCTGCATGAGCTTGCCTATATATTGAGCCGAATTCGCTTTGTATTGCTTTGCATGCTTTGGATCTGCTTTTATAAATGCGTCTCGTATCATTTTCACCTGGTGGACCGCGCATATCGGGTCAAGCCATACATGCGGATTGCCGCCTGGGTGGTCAAGGTCTTCTGCTGAGTCTATGATCGGCAGCCCATCTGCCGTTTTAACAACGACCATCTTCGGGTTATCGGCTGCATCAATAGCCTTGTCAGCCCAGAACTCGAGACTGACGCCATTCAGTACGAGCACAGACGCTTTGCTGAGCATCTCCATCTGGTCGGTTGTGAGCTGGTATGTGTGAGGGCTGGCTCCCGGCTGGACAAGTATATGGACGTCGACCAAGTCTCCGCCTACCTCTTTCGCGAAATTCCCCAGCGGCCCGATGCTGGCCGCAACCTGCATCTTACCGGCATACATTCCTGTTTTGTGGCCACAGCCTGCCACTATAAAAACGGCCAGAACGGCTATTGCCGACAATACGAATTTATATCGGGTCTTCACATAAGCCTCCTGCCTGAGATTGCCCTATATATTATAGCAGGTGGTGCAAGGCAGACGCCAGGTTACTTGGAAGCTGATCAGTTTTATGGGAGTATATACAGATAGGCTCGGTGGAAATCCCGCGTTCCAGTCAAGAGTGAACTCTTACTTGCCCCGGTCAGCAGGTCAATGGCGGAATACCAAGCTCATTGAGGATCATGCTCAGCTTGTGGACAGGAAGCCCGACAACGTTAAAGTAGCAGCCGCATATAGACTCGATCAGCACCGCGCCGCGGCCCTGTATCGCATAAGCGCCCGCCTTGTCCATCGGCTCACCACTGGATACATAACGTGATATGACCTCATCGCTCAGGTTGCTGAATGTTACATCAGTGCACTCGAACGCATTGTGTTCATCTCCGCAATAGACTATCGCGATACCTGTATAGACCTGATGCGTTCTTCCCCTGAGGAGCTTGAGCATGCGCGCAGCGTCTGCCCTGTCGCAAGGCTTGCCGAGTATAGTTTCATCGACAACTACAATCGTGTCGGCAGCTATAACGAGCGATTTTGGGTTCTTCGCGGCTACATCTCTGGCTTTCATAAGCGATGAGTACATCACCTGTTCATTGGGCGGAAGGTCATGTGGAACTGTCGATTCGTCAAACTCACTGGGCATGACCCAAAACTCTTTGAATATCAACCCGAGCAGTTCCTCGCGCCGTGGCGAGGCAGAGGCAAGAATTACATCATGTCTTGGCAATGCTGTTCTCTCGATTCTCTATCGTCCGTAATCGCAATCTGAAATTGCGGGGATTCTGTTTCGGGCGCGATCGGATATCGCGCCCAAACATATGGTGTTGCGTTGGCCTACGGCTTTCCACTCCCCTAATAGGACAACTTGATAATAGCTTCAGCCAGCTTCTCCGGGTCATGTCGAACGACATCCGTCTGGCTGATATAGTCGCCGACAATCGGCTTGTAGCCCATATCGCGGATTTCGGCGATGTCCGGCTCGACAAAATACTGCTTCTCCTGCGCATATTTATCAAGCAATTCATTGGTAGGCCTCTCCTGATTTACAAGCACGTGCTGGAAGACCCGGCACTCCGAATGCCGCGCGACCGCTCTCACGTGGTCCGATGCAGTAAATCCATCAGTCTCGCCGGGCTGGGTCATGACATTGCACACGTATATTTTTACCGCTTCCGACTTCTCTATAGCCTCGGGTATACCGCCCACAAGCAGGTTCGGCACGATGCTGGTGAAGACGCTGCCCGGGCCCAGCACAATAGCATCCGCAAGCTCGATCGAATGCAGAGTCTCCTCAAGCGGGCTTGCGTTTGACGGATGCAGCATCATATATTTTATAGCGCCGGGCGTTTTGGTGATATTTGTCTCGCCTTCGACGAATGAACCGTCCTCAAACTCAGCCTGGAGCCTGACCCTGTCGGTCGTGGCGGGCAGGACAAGACCGCGAATAGCGAGGATCTGACTCGTTTCCTTGATAGCCTTCTCAAAATCACCGGTGATCTGAGTCATTGCCGCAATAAGCAGATTGCCGAACGAATGGCCTTCAAAACTATTATCACCCTGGCTGAACCTGTATTGGAAGAGCTTGGTCATGGTCGGCTCTGCATCCGCGAGCGCAACCAGGCAGTTTCTTATATCTCCAGGCGGGAGAATTCCCATCTCCTCCTTTAGACGGCCCGAACTGCCACCGTCGTCGGTCACAGTCACCACCGCCACGATATTGCTCGAATACTGCTTCAGACCACGCAGCATGGTCGACAGGCCGGTGCCGCCTCCGATAACTACAATTCGATGCCCCTGCGCCAGATACCGTCTCTGGAAGATCACATCGGCGAGCTTACCCTGCGCCTCAGGGCTGACGACACTCGTAATTGACCTGACCACCTGACGCAGGCTCGCAAAGATCAGGATCAACCCGGCAAAGATCATTCCACTGCCGAGAGGCAGTTGCACGCCCGGTTTATCTAGCCTGACTCCGAACCTGCGGAATGCCTCCGTGCCGACCGTCCCCAGCAGGTCCACGATATGCATATTGAGCAGCAAAACTACACCCGCGATGACGGCCGTCACGCCTACCGGCACCAGCATCAGCCACCGCTTGACCTTCATGCCCGGATAGAGCCATTTCAGGTTGCTCATAATAGACTTAACGCGCATCAGTCTGCCCCCGCACCTGATGAAGGTCTCTATGCTCCACTCTCACTACATAATTGGAACTCGTGAGGAATTTGGCCAGTTCATTGGCGACTACGACCGACCTCTGTTTGCCGCCGGTGCAGCCTATGGCAATCGTCAGATACGCTTTACCCTCTTTGACGTATTGAGGTATGCTGAACTCCACGAGGTCAAATAATTTTTCCAGCAGAGGCTCAGTGAGCGGATCAGAAAGAATATACTGCTGCGCTTCGGGAGTTGTACCATCCTTGTCACGAAGTTCGGGCACCCAGAAGGGGTTCGCCAGGAACCTGACGTCGAAAACCACATCAGCGTCCAACGGCACTCCATGCTTGAACCCGAACGATACGACGGCGATCATCAATCTTTCCTGAGCGGTGGCCGGGCCAAAAAACTGCCTTATCAGACGGCGAAGGCCTTCAGCTTCCAGGTTGGTTGTATCGATGATCTTGTCGGCCTGTTCCTGCAAATCGGCAAGCATCTCTCGTTCCAGCTTGATTGCTTCAAGAATTCCTCTCTCATTGGTCACAAGAGGGTGCTTTCTGCGCGTCTCCTTGAACCTCTTTACCAATTCACCATCACTAGCGTTGAGAAAGAGTATGATTGGCCGCAAAAAACCTTCGATCCGGCTCTTAGGTATATCTTTGCACACCGGCAGGAAATCTTTAAAAAACTGACCCGCACGCACGTCGATCGCTATTGCAATGTTCTCAGGATTCTTCGGTGATTTCCAGAGATCCACTGCGCTCGGAAGCAGTGGAGGGGGGAGATTATCTATGCAGAAAAAGTTGAGATCCTCGAATGTTGCGACCGCAAGCGACTTTCCCGCACCTGACATCCCGGTAACTATGACCAGTTGTTTTTTGCTGTCCAAATTATTCTTTCTCCTTGAGCGCAGAGTTGAGCGGCGCCGATATGATAGTGTATAGAATCGACCCGACCAACGAAGCTACAAATCCCATATGCGCACCCGTAACGGTTCCCGCAAGCCAGAAGACAACAGCGTTAATGACAAACCCGAAAAGCCCCAGTGTCAGGCAGCTTACAGGTGCAGAGATTATTTTCAGAATAGTGCCTAATATTGCGTTTGTAATCGCCAAAACAGGCACAAACACAACCGGTCCCCACAGCGACTTCCAGCTAATGTTGAAGATCGGCGGAAGCTGCTTCAAGACCCATACGGTGACCAGTATCGCTACGATTCCAATCAGCCATCTTTTGAACATACATCACAACCCTCAAGCCTGAGTAAAGTTCTTTTCCACTCCAAACCGGCAGAGAACCCGCCTATACGCCCACCGGAAGCGATAACACGATGACACGGTATTATTATCGGCATGTTATTGCAGGCCATTGCGCTTCCCGCAGCCCTGGCCGCTCTCTTCGATCCCGCTGCAGCCGCGAGGTCGCCGTAGGTCGTCAACTCACCGTAAGGCACGTTCCGGCATGCCGATAGCACAGCCGCATGAAATTTGCCGTATCCGCTCAGATCAACCTGCACATCCGAGAAATCAACCTGCCTGCAGTTTGCGTAATCCATAAGTTTGCCGGGCAAATCACCGAACGCATCACAGTCTTCAACAAACGAACTGCCTATTCCTGCACCAAGAGACTCAAGTGCCGATTCACGCGTCGACTTAGGCAGAGTGGAGTGTGTGAGTTTGCCGTCGATTCCTGCAAGCGCTATAAAGCCCAGCTTTGTTTTGAGAACGCAATAATATTTCACTGCTCATTCTCCCTGTGAAAGTAATCGTATACAGCCACCGCAGCCGATTTTCCCATATTCGGAACATCGGCGATATCCTCAATTGACGCATCCATAATTTTCTCTACCGACCCGAAGTGCTTCATCAGCTCTTTTCGACGTTTCGGCCCGATGCCCGGAATGTCATTGAGGACTGATGCGCGCATGGTCTTGCCGCGAAGGTTTCTATGATATGATACGGCAAATCTGTGCGCTTCGTCACGCACTCTCTGGATCAAATGCAGCGCCTTGGAGTTTCGCGGCAGAATAATCGGGTCCGGCCTGCCGGATTTGTATATCTCTTCGTGCTGCTTCGCCAGCCCGACCACCGGCGGCACATCCGGCTCTCCACCCTCCACTCTCCACTCTCCACTCTCTCTTATTACTTCCAGCGCAGCATTAAGCTGGCCTTTGCCGCCATCAATGAGCATCAGGTCAGGCAGTTCAGTGAATGCCTGGGTTTTGCGCAGGCTACCTGTAAGCCTTCTCGCGACCACTTCTTTCATGGAAGCATAGTCATCGGGCTTGCCATCGTGCTGCTTGATCTTGAACTTGCGATAGTGTGCCTTTTTCGGTTGGCCGTCTTCGAACACGACTAACGACGCGACCGTATAATATCCCTGGATGTTGGAAATATCGTATGCCTCAATGCGGTGAGGCATGGTGGGTAGGCCGATAGCGCTCTGCAGAGTGCCGAGTTCATCATTTATACGCGACTCGTCAGTCGACATCTTGAGCTTGATCTGTTTCAGGACAAGGTCGGCATTTTTCTTTGCCATCTCGACAAGCTGCCTGCGTTCGCCGCGCTTGGGGCAGTGGACAGTGACTTTGGTTCCCCTCTTTTGCCTGAGCCAGCTCTCGGTCATGTCAAGGTCGGCTATATCCACATTAACCAATATCTCAGGCGGAATATATGGAGCAGTGGTATAGTGCTGGTCTATAAACTCTCGCAGGCTCTCATTCAGGTCATCTTCGCACGCGTTCTCCAGCAGGTAGTGTTCCTGACCTATCAGCTTGCCGCCCCTGATAAAAAACATCTCGGCCAGAGTGTTGCATCCGTCTGCAGCCATCGCAATCACGTCCTGGTCTTCAAGCGCGGTCGAGATCACTTTTTGTCGCGCGACCAGAGTCTGGATCGCCTGAACCTGGTCCCTGATCCGTGCAGCTCTCTCGAATTCGAGTCTTTCTGCGGCCTCTTCCATCTGAGCAAGAAGCTTTTTCACAAGATTCTCACGCTTACCGGCCAGAAACTCCATTACATCGTCAATTACGGCCATATACTCATCGTGAGTAATCTTGCCCGCGCAGACGCCTGTGCATTGATTGATATGATAATACATGCACGCTTTGCCTTTTGACGTCTCAGGGTGCTTGAAGCCGCATGGAACCCTGAACACTCGCCGTATCAGACGCATCGTATCGCGCACGGCCTCAGAATCCGTGTATGGGCCGAAATATTTGTCCTGCTCTTTTGGTTTCATCCTGAGTTTGCGCCTGAACTCTACCCTGGGCCACTCGTCGCTGAGTGTAATCGCGATATAAGGGTAACTCTTGTCATCGCGCAGGCGGACGTTGTAGCTGGGGTGATGCTTCTTAATGAGGTTGGATTCAAGGATGAATGCTTCGAGTTCGGAATCGGTCGCGATCCACGTCAGGTCGGCAATCTCACCAACCATGCGGCGGATGCGCCTTGTGTGGTCCGTGCCCTTTTGGAAATACTGCCGCACGCGGTTGCGCAGTACTTTTGCCTTGCCGATATATATAATCTCACCCGATGCGTTCTTCATCAGGTAGCACCCGGGCGATGTGGGCAGAGACGAGAGTTTTTCTCTTAACGTTACGGAATATTTGCTTTCCAAGACAGCCCAGTCAAGCGAGTCGAGACCGACATCGGGTGTGTCCTTAGCAATTTCCCTTGGCATGTCAGTGCCTCTCCTCTATATAAGGTTTACTTCATTAGGGGTGACAGGTGTGACGCCGGTATATCTACTGAAATCTCCGGGGTTTAGTGTGAGTATATGCGTAATGCCATGCGCTAACATTAGTGCAACTATTCTCGCATCGTGTGCCTGCTTGCCATTTACATTGTTGTTTGTCACAATTGCCTGCCAATGATCTGCGCACAAATGTACATTACATCAGCACGATTTCTGAGTGTTTCCAATGCAGACACGCATCCATCATGATGTGGACTATCCTGATCCCGAAGCCTGAGCAAGACATTTGTATCCACCAGGAAGTTCACAAGCGATCCTCATACAAGCTTTCGCGCATAAGTGAAACATCGGTAATATGCAAACCTGGAATCGCATGAGATCTGAGTTGTTCCCAGGCTTTTGTAGCTTTGTCAGAGTCCCAGGCTAGGTGCGCAGGCTCCTCTTTCAACTCGAATTCAAGAGGCTGGTTGACCGGTAGATCCACGGGTTCATCCGGTATAATTGCTTTTCCGTCAAAATGTGCTCGTATGACTATAGCCATATGCTGCATCCTCCTTGAGTATTATACCACACGGATATTACACACAAAAATTCTAGAAACTCGCAGTCAGCCCGAAATATCCATACTGGCTGGTATCATATCCGAATTGAATGCCGAATCTCTGCGCAATAATTGCCCGGTATCCGATCTGAGCAGCAGGCCTCGCATTGTAGTCTTCTCCACCTTTCCATCTCCAGCCGGTAACATTCGAGACATCAGTATACGTAGTCTCTTCTACTGCGAACCCAACGCCAAATATCAGCGCAGACTTATCTGATCCAAGGCAACAAAGTCCCTCGAATGAGTAACAAGCCTTCTTGCTCTCGGTATAGTAGTCATTGTGCGGAATATAGGCATCAATAACATCGTCATCTTGGTCAACATCACCAGAAGCCCATATTGCAATTCCGAGCTTATGTTTACCAATCCATTGCAGCCCTATGGCAGACTTGTCTATGCGGCCTGATGGAGCTACAAGCAGACTCACGCTCGATTTTTCAAAAGACCCGCCAAAGAACCCCAGACCCTGGTAGACTGATCCGTGTGTATCGCCATTGTTGTAATCATCATGATGATCATGTCTGCGTTCCCGGTCTTCAACACGCTCACGTTTTTCGGCCTCAATACGTGCTTCATATTCCTTTTTTTCTTTTTCTTTTCGGTCTTTCTCTTCGCGGTCCTTGTCTTTGGCTGTAGCGTCTACAGAAGTATCCGTGGATGTCGCCGCCGTAGAAGTGCTGATAGATGTATCCGTGCTTGAAGCCGCAGGTTGATCGGATTGAGTATCCTGTGCAAATGCAGGAATGCACATGGGAATTGCCGGAATAAGTAGAGCGGTTAGTGCGATCAGATATCTGTTCATAATACCACCCCTTATGATGCCCATGTCATAGCCAGTTGAGAGGACAATGTTTGTATACTATACTAGACGCAGCCTTATGAAATATATTGTGTAGAAATCTGATATTGTTGGATTATCTGTGGCGCGACTAAGTTCAAGGCCGTATATTACTTAGGTATCGCGCCCGGATAAAGAGCTATTTGCAGAATATTCTTACATGTTCGCCATCTTTGTCGTCAACGTTTATCTCAAGCTCGCCGAATGCGTTGATTATCTCATCGATAGCCTCCGGCTTCATATTCGATAAATCGAAATCGATACCTTTCTTCTCCAGTTCGCCCTCTATCTTTTCTTTAGCCTGTCGAGGAATCAGAGACGTGAATTGCATTCCAGCATACAGCAATTGAAGCGGCACACGAATATTTACGTTGTCATCACCTTCGACTACGACACAAAGGTATTTTGGCTTTGCCTTCGCGGGCTGTTCGATTGTTGCCTGCACATCTTTCGAAGAATCGACCGCATCGAGCAAGCGTTCAGCATCGCTAACGGAAATCTTACCTTCTGCAAGCATGGTTAGAATCTGTTTGTTCTCGTCATTCATTTTAATCATCCTCATTTAATAGAAATTAAAACCACATCTTCTTTATCTTTAACGTCGATCTCCAGACCGCGTAATGCGCAGGTCATTATGTAGAGCTTATGCAAGAGTGTCAGGTACCTCGCTTGCCGGTTGCATATGGCAAGGGTGATACATATGATAATGGCTATCGGTGCCAGTAGTATTGCCAGAGGCCATAACAGGAATAGTGGAACAACAATACGCCGCTTGCCGATCTTTAGCCGGAGCAGTATAGGCGGTATCATCGTCTCATCATCTCCAATGCCTCTTCGACCGATATTTCACCACGGTCGAGTCTTGCGAGAACTTCATCTTGTGATACGGGTGAGGCGACTTCAATGAACTTTAGTTCATCACCAATACGGTTCAGACGTGATTTTATTGTGGGATAGCTTACGCCAAACGTCTGCTCCATCTGCTTGATTGAACCATGACAGCGGACAAATGCCGCTACAAAGACTTGATCCTCTGCCGATAGGTTCGCCAGTGGCGGCAACTCGAAGCTGCCTTCTATGGCAACGTCTTTGTCTGCAATTCTTACCCGTTCGACCAGCACTTTTGCGCCATTCGTCATCTTGGTAAGTTCATACCATTCCTCAGCCAAAATGGACCCTCCAGCATTAAGTATGTTAAGCTATTATGCCGTTCTATATTGATTATGTCAAGCAGTATATTAATTATATTTATTCGTAAGTATGCCCGCACAGCAAACTAAGAATTCACCCATTCAAAAAATGGTCTGGGATCAAGCTTCAGATCCCAGACCATCGTATAAATACAAATATTCAATATAAAATCTCAGATATTATATTCTTTCGAACTTGCCGAGAATTTCTTTGACGTCCCGATATCTGCGCTCGGGCAGGCTTTCTATCGCGTCGAGGATCGCGTCGGGGGCTTCGTTTTCCTCCGCGCAGCGCAGGATTTCATAGCGGGAACAGGGGAAGATGATATCATCCAGATATGCTTCCACCTTCAAAGGCGTTCTAAAATCTACAAATGTTGCCATCGGGGCACCTCCTATTGCGTGTGGCTCAGAAAACACGAAGTCGATATCAGGATACCCAAAATTGCGCTCTGCACTAACTAAAAATGTTCGCGAGGTCACGTCTGAGACCTATCCGATTCACAAACAATGCAAGCACTCGGGATTGCTATCTCAGCTTGCATTATGCCTGTTTACCAACAACTAGAAAAGAGGACTTCTTCAGGAACAAGTGTGGAGCTTTCCTGTCAGTTCGCTGACATCCGCCCACATATGAAGTGATTTGTAATAGCAGTATGCATCATTTTTGGCTATAGTCAATATCGCATTTGGTGTTATTTCATTCACCAAATTGCTATGCATAGTTGCACGCCGTCAAAGATGCTTAAAGAGGCTGGTAGGCTGGTAGGCTGGTTATTTGCGCGCAAGTTCAATAACCAGAAGCTGCATCACCATCTCGGGATTTTCTATGTCGCTGTCGATTGATTTGAGCATCTGGTCGGCCTTCGCGATTGCGCTGAAGCATCTGATGAGGTCGGAGCGTGAGAATGGTCTTGCCTGGCGCGAGAGTCTATCTGCCTGCCAACTCTGCCTGGAGAGGATATCCAGTATATTGGTATCGTTGGGGAGCATGTCTTTGATATTATCCGGCACGTCGCTTTTTGCGAATGACCTTACGCCCATCTCCTGAAGCAGTTTCATCTGCCAGACCATTCGGAACTGCCGCGCTATCACGGCAAGAGTCTTTGGAGCCTCGGCGCGCGGGTCGTCACTGATCTCGAAAATCTCTTCGAGGAGTTTTAGGGAGAGCGCCTGGTTCTTTGCCGCGACTGCGTCCACAAGCTTGAATATCTTCTCTTCGGCTGTCTCGCTTGTGACTGCGGCGACATCCTGAGCGGTTATTGTCTCCGAGTCGCCTGAGTAGTCGATCAGCTTTTGGATCTCAGTTGAAAGTATCGATGAGTCCGGCCCGACACGCTGGACCAGCGCTGCAGCAACCTGCGGCTGAACTTTCTTGTTTGCATTGGTGAAGAGTGTCATGGCGAATTTGATTGCGCTGTCAGACCGCATCCTTCCGAACTCGACTACCTCGCCGACCTTGCGCACGGCCTTTGAGAGGTCGCCTATCACTTCGGAGCCTTTCTTCGGCTTGCCGTCGACTTTTTCGGCTGCGGGGTTCACCAGGATCAGGCAGCCTGTTGACGAGATGGCATTGATTTTTTCAGCCAGCTTGCTTTGTTCATCGGGGTTTATCTTGTTGGCGTGCCTGACCAGCACCACACGCTGTTTCGAGCCGAATGGAGGAATACTGAGCCCGGTTATAATACGGTCGGAAGTGGCGCTGTCGCCCTCTATCGGCTCCAGGTCGAAATCGACGAAATCTCCCGTCACCAAGGACTTCAGAAGCTTGCCCAGATGCCGGTTTTTCTGGAAATCGTCATCGCCCCGCAGTAAATACGCTCTTGGATTATCTTTTTTTGCCGTCTTTGCGCTCATGCCGGAGTTATTATCTCACACAAGCAGAGATTGAACAAGCGTGCTGAAAGGCTAACGCCCTATCAGCTTAGAAACCGACGGAAACTTGTCCATATCAGTGTGCGGCAAGAAAAGCGCGCCCAGGTATGCGTCCATATAGTGATTATCACTGCTGAGGTCAATATATGTCATCTTAGCGGCAATCTCAGACAGCCGCTCTCTGTGCTCCCCGGAGAGCAGAGCGATGTACGATCCTGTAAGAGATGAGTTGCCGATATATGTAAATTTTTCATATGGCAGATCGGGCAGCATGCCTATCAGGATCGCATCTTCGACCTGTATATACCGCCCGAACCCCCCTGCTATGTAGACACGTGATATCACACTGAAATCCAGCCCGACATTGTCCAGAATCAATGAGCAGGCTGCATATATCGCGGCCTTAGTGCGCATCAGATTCTCTATATCCGACTCGGTTATGACCAGATCTTGGCCATCGGCGGTGTTTTCGGCCCGTTCGATCACAAATACAGGCTTACCGTCACTGCAGACCAAATGATCTATCTTGAGATCGGTGTTAAAGTGGCCCATCTGATCGATTATCCCGCGTATAAATAGTTCTCCCAGCAGACAGATCAGTCCCGAGCCGCAGATACCGGCAGGCTTCACGCCCCCTATAACATCACAGTCGACTCGATTCAGGTCATCACTTATCTTCACATACTCAATGGCGCCTTCGGCAGCACGCATGCCGCACTTGATGCCGGAGCCCTCGAACGCCGGGCCCGCAGAGCACGCGCAGGAGACCATCCAATCGGCATTCCCCAGCACAATCTCGCCGTTTGTCCCGATGTCCAGAAACAGAAATACATCATCTGAATTGGTCGATATATCGGTGCACAGCAACCCCGCTGTGATATCTCCGCCGACATAACTGCCGACGCCCGGCGCAAACTCGACCGGGCTGTTGCCTGCTATGTTCAGCTCGACCTGACCAGCAGTCAAAGGAGGCACTGAGTTTACAGTCGGCACATAAGGAGTCTCACGTATATATTTGGGCGGCAGAGCCAGAAAGAGGTGGATCATAGTCGTGTTGCCGGAAATAAATGCAGCTTTGATATCATCCGCGTGCAAATCGGTATCCTTGACGGCATCGGCAATGAGACCGTTTATAGTCTCGATCACCAGGCTGTGGAGTTCACTCAGCTTTTTCGGAGTGCGGGCATAGTCTATCCGGCTGATAATATCCGAGCCTAGCCTGATCTGGGCATTATATGACGTCCTAGACGATATGACTTTGCCATTTGCGAGATCGACAAGCTGAAGCGCAACTGTAGTGGTGCCTATATCAATCGCGACACCGTAGACTCTCTTTGCATCATGACCCGGACAGACTTCTACCACCCTCAAGCCGCCATTACAAGCGTGAAAGAGCACAGTCACCATGCCGTCCTGCTCACGGACTGCCGAGGCAAGAGATTGCAAAACCCGGACATCTGTAGTGACTGTCTGGGGACCGGTCTGTTTGGAAAGCTCGCGCGTCAGGCGCTGCCAGTCTGAGTAGTTTTCGTCAATAGATGCAGGCGGGATCGTAAGCTCTATGCTTCTCACGAGTGGCGTAAGGCTGGTCATATCCGGCAGGTGGTCTTCACCTATGAGCAGGTGGCTGTCGCCGACTACCCGCATCGAGACTTCATGCGCAGGTGCTATGCGCACAGTAATGTCGCCTTTAATACGCGAGCGGCAGGCCATCACCAGGTTCTTCTCAGCCAGTGCGCTGTCTATCTTAGAGGCTTTGTCCTGCTCGACACTCCCCTCGATAAGCTCCACCAGGCACCTGCCGCACGTGCCCTTGCCTCCACATGGCAGGTGCAGATCACCGATGCCCGCCTTAATGGCTGCGTCGGAGATGAGAGTGCCCGTGGGGACTGCAATTTCCTTATTTGAAGGCAAGAATTTTACTGTAAACATAACAGTTGCTTATTTGTTCGACAGTGAGAGTATCAAAGCCTCCTTCGCGGGCACTGTCAACTTCTGAGTCAGCGAATCGGTGTCGGTCTCTGATATCAGACCGTCCTTACCGAAGGTCTTGAGCTTATATGATCCGCCTGTCTTTATCGGAAAGTCGACCTCCACGGCATGATCTTCATTAGAAATGTTCACCAATGCGATGCCGTATGTCCCATCTTCGGCCCGCCATTTGCTCCCCATCACGGACGGCACATCTATTCCGGCATTCTTATTCATCTCAACATGCAGATTATCTGTAGATGCGTTGAACTCGCCAAGAAAACGTCCTGTCACAAAGAACTCATGACCGTATTTGCGGCACTGAGCCAGGTTCCGCAAAAACTCCGCCTCAACTGCTGCCTCCGGCGTCATGATAATCTTTATACCAAACCACCCGAGCTGCGAGCCCCAGATAAACTCCCTTGCCACCTTTACGCGGAAGGGCAATGAGTGCTCTACGTCTTTATCAATGATATACTGAATACCGAATAAGATGGTCCTTCCGGAATACACCGAAGGGTATAAAGGAATCAGCCTCTGCCCAACACTTGGTGAGTTGATCATCAGCAGTCCGTCAAACTGATCGATAAAGCATTCGATATTCTCTTCTGTGGTCAAGACCTTGCCTTTGGGCATTTCTTTTCTAATCTTCTCAAGCATCTGGCGATAGCCGTCAACCCAGAAATGCCCTCCGCCTACAGGGTGACCATGTGTGGGGTCAAAGCATTGATAAGGGTAACCGGCTCCGATCTGGTCTATGTATACGCCGTCAACGCCGCAGTCGTTTACCAGTTTGTCAACAATCTCCGCCATTTCGTCCTGCCACAGAGGCGCATACGGGCACTCAACTGCAAGCGATCTCTTGGAATTGCGGGTATACTCAAAGTGCATCTTTCCTTGGGCGTCTTTAACAGTCTCAGTATCAAGATGCTTGTTTATCCAGGCTCTCGATTGAGGGTCAACAATACGGCCATTGATGTAAGGCACAACCCTGTCACCGATACCCTGAAGCGTTTTCACCCCGTCTACAAAGTTTTTCTTTGCAGGGAAAAAGTCGGGATAAAGCGCGTCAAAGGGGATCACATGCCATTTGTACCACTGCAGAGCCGTATTCACCCCAAAGTAATCCTGGGCTTTCTTGCACAGCTCTACATTATCCACCGGGTCATTCTCAGGCTGAAACCAAAGATCAATATCTTTGAGCCACTGAGGAATAGGGCGCTTTGAAATCTCGCTGTTTTTGCCCCACTTTGTAGTAAACGAGAAGTCGCGATAAAACTGCGCCGCCTGGTAGTAGTCACCATTATAGACGCCTATTGCTGTCTCAAACGGCACCTTATACCCGCCGATGCTATATTTTGGGATTTCAGGCCAGTTTGTGCATCTATAGACGATACCGTCCTCAGAGGCGATCACTGAGAGGTCCTTGTGATTTGCCGCCGGATCATGGTTGCCGATATACAAACCCTTGCCCTGACCATAGAATGAGATAAACTGCATAGAGCATGAAGCGGATGGATACGATGCAAAGTATTTGACGCCGGGCTTCATGTCGTATTCCATTCCCCAGCATCTGGGCACGGCCATCTTTGTCGCTGTGTCCAGCCGTATTCCGCGTATAACGGGATATGCTGCGCGTATGGCTTTCCAGCCCTTTGGTAGATGCGCTTCGAGCGACCAGTATGACAGCGGATCATCTTTTTTGACGCTGACTCTAGCTATGATCGATGCTCTTCTTTTAGCTAACGGAACAGTCCAGGTAAATGCCGCGCTATTTTGAGTCGAGCTCACTGCCGTCAACGTCGCTTCGTCGCTTATAGCATCAACTGTTGCGCCGCCAGGGCCTGAAAAGCTCAGGCTCCAAAGCGAGGTATCTTTGGCGGGCGGCACAATCCAGTTTGTATCCGCATCCGATAGTCCACTCAGGACAAGCCGGTCGCCGGTCGTTGTAAATGATATGTTGATCATACCATTATTAAGGCTGATTGCCTGACCATTCGGTATCGGAACCGCTGCTGTAGCCACACCTGCCGCCAGGCAGAAAATCAGAGTGAACAGTATTGCGATAAAAGATCTTTTCGACACTTCCCTACTCCCTTTTACGATGCCACAAACATTCCGCTGTTTTTTGTGATTTTGAGCGATCCGTTTCGGCTTATTTCTTGCTCAACAATATTCAGAAAAACATCGCGACCGTATTCATTCATCAGAGGTGTGCTGTCGCTGGTCGAGAATATATAGTCCACAACCGGTTTTGCCTCAGGAACCAGGAGATAGTCATCATACATGAAAAGCCCTACATTATCAAAAAACTCACGCAACTGCTGCACGCCGTTTTCCAGACCGAACTCGGTCTGAACACCATCAAGTACAAGATCGATGTGTGGATCAACCTGATCGCATATTGCCTGCAGCTCGCGCATGTGGCCAAACCCTATAGTGGAAGCATAGAGTTTGCCGCCGGGCTCTAGCACCCGTTTGATCTCAGAGAGAGCCTTAACCCGGTCGGGGACATGGTAGAGCATGTGATCAGCAATTACTGCGTCGAACTCTGCATTAGCGTAAGGGATATCCTGCGCGTCTACCACATCATACTCGAAATGATGCGGCACATTTGCAAGGTTTACCTTTGCCTGCTCAAGTATGCCTTTTGAGAAATCGGTGAGCGTGACTGCCCAGCCCTTGGATATGCGGTGTGAATTTGATTTCCACAGGCTGCCGGTCCCACATCCAAGTTCCAGTATTTTGCACTCTTGCGGCAGATCAAAGTGATCGAATATCCAGTTTAGCAATCCCTGTTTATTTACGCTGAACCGGTGAAGTTGAATGCGAGCATTCAGTGCACAAGCGTCTTTATACTGGCTGCCAAGCAGAAAGCTCTGATCATTGTGTTTGTCCATTATGCAACCAGCATCTTCATATAAGGCCCCAGGTCGGAAGCCTCCTGCGGGCCGACGGATATCTCCCAGCCGGGCAGGTTTTCTTCCAGTTCACCGCTTATTTGTGAAACGTAGCCCGGAATCACCAGTTTGCGGCTCTTGATCTTATCGGCTAAGCCCGACTCTTTGATGAACGCCGCAATCTTCTCGCCTGAGAACTTGCCTGCAGCCCATGCGGTGAGCACGCTCATACCCTCAGCGTCGACTATCGCCAGATGCGCGGGCACGCCTGAGTTTTCGACTTCGCCGGAGACTATGAAATACGTGAGAGAAAAGTTTGTGGTAACCAGCACAGGCGAGTCCTCACCGGCATCGCCAATCGGGTAGATCTTAGGCTCCACCTGGATCGGCTTCTGCGGGTCGGTAAAGATATTCTGCCGCAGCATCATCATAGGCAGCAGAGCTTCATAGGCAAGGCTGTCTACTACAAGTATAGAAGCGTATTTGCAGATCAGGCTGGATGCGTCAGCCACCAAATTCGGCATATCCCTGCCATTAAGGAAGTTGATGACCGGATAACCCATAGGCTCATATGTGTTCTTCAATGCCGATTTACGTATTATCGTGTTGTATTGAATCGCGGCGGCCGGGTTATCGGACGGCAGGTCGAGCACTATATCCTGCACGCCGAGATTTGCCAGTTTAGCCGTAAGCTCTGCAAGCTCATCCAGAGAATTGGCGCGCGCAACTAACGGAGCTTTGTAATCGAGAGCGAGCTTAGCCATCACTTCAATGTTATCAACCGTGGCGGCATGGATCAGTGGCCTTTGACCATCCAGAGCCTTTAGCGCCGCCTCTATAGCGTCAGGTTTGTCCCTCTTAAGCACGGCTGCGCGGCCTGTAGTGCCGACCACTTCTTTCACTGCCGAGACAAACGGTTCCACCTCGCCTGTCACGTTCTCGATCAGGACAATATCGAGCGTGAGCTGCTCGCCGACTCTCTCCAGGCAGTAATCGCGTACGATAGCCGTCCGGTGCGCCAGATCATCCGGCCGCTGATCATCCGTAAACGCGACTGCTATAGCTGTCCGGTTCACGAATGTCTTATCATGCCGAAACATCACTATCTCGCCGCCGACCACAACTTCATGGTCTGCCGGACCGATTTTCACCGACCGTATAGGCGGTTTGCTGGCTGCCCCCAGCTTTTCCTTGGCTTCATCGGAAGCATACGGACATGCGGCGAGTTCGGCTGACTTCGCCGCTATCTTCATGGCAAAAGCCATGCAGGTGGGCACGCCGCACTCACCGCAGTTTGTCTTCGGCAGTAATTTGAAAATATCCAGACCTGTAAGCGCCATTAAAACCTCTTTTAGTTCTCTGTCAGTAGTTCGAAATAAGCCTGAGGATGCGCGCAAGCTGGGCACACTTTGGGGGCCTCTGTGCCTTCGTAGACATAGCCGCAGTTTCTGCAGCGCCACTTCATCGGGGTATCTCGCTTGAAGACTTTGCCTGTCTCGATATTGGCGGCAAAAGCATTATAGCGCTCTTCGTGATGCTTTTCGGCGACAGCTATAGCCTCGAACATTTTCGCGATACCGTCGAAACCCTCTTCCCTTGCTTCTTTTGCAAAATCGGGATACATCGAGCCCCATTCATGATTTTCGCCTGCGGCAGCAGCTTTAAGATTTTCGAGCGTGGAACCTATGACTCCGGCGGGAAATGCACCAGTTATCTCAACATCACCGCCCTCAAGAGTCTTGAAAAGGCGCTTTGCATGCTCTTTCTCCTGATTTGCAGTCTCCTCGAATATGGCAGCAATCTGCTCGTAGCCGTCTTTCTTTGCCTGGCTGGCAAAGTAAGTGTAACGATTACGCGCCTGTGATTCACCGGCAAATGCCGTCATCAGGTTCTTCTCTGTTTTGGTCCCTTTTAAATTCGACATATTACTTCTCCTCAAGAAAAATATGACATTCGCCCATTGTCAACCATCCAATATTCCTTTGATACAAGCTCAAAGATATCCTTCTTCACTTACGAGTGCATAGTATGCTTTGAGCACATAAGTGGAAACAGTTTATATACGCAAACAAACCACTTCAAATTTTAGATTGAGTATTTTTAATTGAGTATGTAAGCGTAATGCGAACTTAAATAGCGCCATTTTTCAGTCGGCGGAGGCCGACTTCGTGTCTTTGTTGCCGCGACTTCAGTCGCCTGGCGGTTAAAACCGCGGCTACAACCACACAAAGTCCCCCTGCGGGGACTAGAATCGTAAATTAATCCGCATCAGGCGTGAGTATTTAGTATTTTATATTTGGATTGGATATTTGGATTGGATATTGACTCGGCGGCCTTTGGATGATAACTTATTCTTATGGCTAACGCATTAACTCCACCAAAAATGGCAGCAATGCTTACGAAGATTGTTCATCAGGCTCAAGATAAGGACATCAGCCAGGACATACAATACCAAGTCTACAGCGTTTTATTAGATAATCTGCTACAAGCATCCGCCGCATCGACTAATAACACCCGGATTGCCGAACAGGTCAATGCTGTCCTCAATCAAGTCGATTTCCAACAGGTTTTCTCTCAATATATGAAGGAGAGCAAGGACCCGGCAGTTTACTTCTTTGAGGAATTTACCAGGGCTTGCGACCGGACGGCATCAAAAAAACGAGGTGTGCACTATTCGCCTCCGGCAGTGGTCTCATACATGGTCCGTGGCGTTGAATCTATCTTGTCCGGCATATTCGGCATGACTATGCAGGATGCCGTAGTTATCGACCCCTGCTGCGGTATGGGGACTTTTCTCAAATACATCGAAGACAATTGCGACCACGGCAAGCTTATCGGTCTGGAACTTATGCCGACACCCGCAAAGCTTGCTTCGCGCATCTTGAAGAAGTCAGAGATCAGACAGATCAACAGCCTTGATGAGACAGATCTCGGGGTTGGAAACAAGATGCCCGTTATAATAGGAAACCCACCCTACTCCGGTCATTCGTCAAACGCAGGAAAGATAGATGACCTGCTCTCTGACTATAAAAATGGTCTCAATGAACGTAACTATAAATGGCTGCAGGACGATTACGTAAAGTTTATACGTATGGCTCAACAACATATAGATTCGGCTGGCGCGGGTATAGTCGCGTTCATTACAAACCACAGTTACATCTTCAATCCCACATTTCGAGTCATGCGCGAGAGCCTGATGCGCACATTCGACAGCATATACGTTCTGGACCTGAACGGTAATGCAAAGATAAATGCCATCAGCTCGGACGAGAATGTCTTCCCCATCCAGATGGGCGTAGCCATATCGTTTATGCTAAAAAATGCCGGTTGCACTCACAAACACATATATTACGCTCCATTGCACGGCACGCGCAGGCAAAAACTCGATACACTGGCAAATATGAGCTTCACCCAAACACCATGGGAAGACATCACACCACTAAAACCATTCAACCTGTTCATCCCGGTCGACAATGCCCTCCAGGAAGCATATTGCAGTTACCCATCGATCCTAGACCTGTTCAAAAAAGGCAGTGTAGGATTTGTCACTTCGCGCGACGCATTTGCTGTCGATAAAGACAAGCAAGCTCTGCTTGACCGCATTGCAGCCCTTAGAGACGGCAATATAGCGCCGGAGGAGATTCATAATCATTATGCCGTGGGTGACCTTGATATAGAAGCGGCAAGACACATTCTCCGGAATGATGCGAATTGGGAGAGCAGAATAGTAGAGGCTGTCTACAGGCCGTTCGACAGGCGATGGGTATATCTGTCAAAAGCGGTAATGGAGCGGCCAAGGCTGCCTTTTATGGAAAACATGCTTCACGACAATATCGCTCTGGCTGTCGGGCGTGCGGGTCGGGTTACCGGATCGAACGAGTGGGATGTAGTGTTCTGCGCAGACTGCCCCGCAGACCTCAATCTGTTTCGCAGGGGCGGAGCGATGTTTTTTCCGAAGTATATCTACACAGACGGGCACAAATCATCAAACCTCAAATCTGATCCAGACGGGCTATTCTTCTATATATACGCGATTTTGCACAGCGCGCAATACAGGAAGCGCTATGCAGACTTTCTCAGGTCGGACTACCCTCGCATCCCCATTACCCGTGATTCGCGTGTGTTTGATGCGCTTGTCGATCTGGCAAAGGAGCTTATCGCAGTCCATCTGATGCCTAATAAAGTATTCCCGGGAGAGATGTCGCAGATGACAATCGGAGGCTATAATATCCCATTGGGCAGCGCAGTTATCAGGACAAATGTGATCCGAGAGAAGATAGACGAAGTTATAATTGCCAACCCGTTGTGGTAGGTTTTTGGATGAGAATGCGTTTACCCTCCAGAAAAGATTCCTGGAGGGATAAAAATATCCAATACCTAATCCAGTTGCGCCCTCACCCCAACCCTCTCCCCCAGGAGAGGGAGCAAGCAAATAATCAATATCAAATACTATATACTAAATTTCAGTGTGCTAGCGGTTCTGCGAGCTTGAGGGCTTCTGCGCTGAGTTCCGGGCGTGTTGAGAGCACTGTGGCGAGGTCGGTCGTCACCATAGTGTTGCCTTTAATTCCGATCATCACCCCAGTGTTTCCCGACATCAGGTTGTCAACCGCAGCCGCGCCGAATCGCGTCCCGAGGAGCCTGTCGTAGCTGGACGGACTGCCTCCGCGCTGAACATGGCCCAGGACTGTCGATCTCGCGTCGTGGCCGGACTCCGTCACATACTCGATTAGTAGCTGAGTTATCGACTTTTCTGGCGTTGAAGCTCCTTCGGCAGCCACTATTATGAAATGCGGTTTGCCGCGCAGGAAAGCAGATTTGACTTCGCGTATTACGGCGTCTTTATCAACCTGTGTGCCGGGCAGAACAACCATCTCAGCGCCGCCCGCTATTCCGGACATAAGCGCCAGATAGCCGTGCTCCCTGCCCATGACTTCTATAATGAACGCGCGCTGGTGTGCGCTGGCAGTGTCCTTGATCTTGTCCATTGCATCGAGGATCGTATTCAAGGCAGTATCGACACCTATCGCCATCTCCGTGCCTGATATGTCATTGTCTATCGAGGCGGGAACTCCAATGACCGGAAAACCAAGGTCATTGAGGCATGCCGCCCCATTGAGAGAGCCGTCACCGCCGACCACGACCAGGCCGTCTATATTCCAGCCGTGAAGCACGTCGAGCGCTCTTGCCTGGCCCTCAGGCGTCTTGAACTCCATCGACCGGGCGCTCATAAGGATCGTGCCGCCCTGACGTATTATCCCGCCTACATCTCGTGATGTAAGCTCTTTGATCTCATTAGCCATCAGCCCGGCGTAACCCCGGGTGATGCCGTAGACCTCGGCTCCCGCAGCCATCCCGTATCTGACAACGGCTCTGACGCACGCATTCATTCCCGGCGCGTCCCCGCCGCTGGTTAATACTGCTATTCGTTTCATTAATTGGCTCCTTACTGCAGTTGTACACAGCCTTATTCTTGCATTGTCTGCCATCGAGCACGAACTCTCTCGAAGTATTCTATGCGCTTATGAATCTTTCCGATCTCTCGCGGATAGAATTCAAGGAGCGTATCACATAACTCAAGCATCCACTTCTTCCGTGAATATCCGGGGTTTATAGTAATAATGTTGGAATTTGCAATCTGAATTTGGCCCCAACCCAATGCACCAATCGTGAGACAGTCCCATCCGAAAAATTCTATGGGTGTAAAGCTGACCTTCGAAACTTTTGCATGAACACCTGACAGATCATAAGTAACCATTAGAACAACGAAATAATTCTTCGCATCCTCGTAAAACCTTGCCAAGCGCTCCACCGACGTAAGGTTAGGCATGTTAAATTTAGTACTCTCACGGTGAGTTTTTACATCAACCACATAGTAACAACCATTAATGTCTTCAAATGCCAAGTCTGCCATAGCACGTCTGGCAAAAGATGCCGAATATGTTGAACAAACTTCTCTACCCAAGATTGCCTCGCAATGCTCAGCCAATATATCTTGTATGGCATCTCCGACCGCCCGAGTACTCTTGGCAGTAACATTGGAAAGAAAGTCATCGTGCTGATTCAGAAAAGCTCGTATTTCCACTTCCGCATTCTTATATCTGCCGGTATCAAACAAGATGCTGGTCAATCTAGTTGTCTCCTAAAACTTTAATGATGGCTGCTCATCAACAGGCTCTTTTCTGACAGCTAAAGCACTGTTTCTCTCCCAGAACACTCCATCTCTATATCCTTGTATACTATTATCTCGCTCAGCCAGATCAATTCTATACTCTGCCCAAAGGCAATATTGTTCATCAATTTCAATACCTAAATAACGGCGACCCAGTTTTCTTGCAACAACAGAAGTGGTGCCACTTCCAAGAAATGGATCAAAAACAAAGTCACCAGGGTTCGAACTGGCTAACATCAATTTAGCGATCAGTTTTTCACTCTTTTGTGTAGGATGATCAGTATTCTCAGGCATTGACCAAAACGGTATGGTTATATCAGTCCAAAGATTTGATGGATGGGTATCGCGAAAGTTGCCTTCTTGTGTTAGCATCCAATCCTTTGGTTTGCCGTTATCGTCCGTATACGGAGCTATTACTTTGCGCCTTAATTTAACAGCATTTACATTAAAGGTATAATCATCAGATGTCGTACAGAACCAAATATCTTCACTATTATTCTTCCAGTTACGCTTTGCCCCGCGTCCTTTCTCGCGCTCCCAAGTAATCCGATTTTGTACACTAAAATGTTTCGTCAAAATTGAGTATACTGATTGGGAAGTCGTCCAATCGCAGCACACGTAAACCGATGCGTTGGCTTTGAGCAACGGCTTCAAGGCTTTTACCACATTCTCGAACCAAAACGAATAACCCTCAACGCTGGTTTTTGAAAATTTACGTCCATTGAACATCTTGTCAAGATTATAAGGAGGATCGAGGATCATCAGATCTACAAACGCAGGCGGCAGTACTTCTGCCCAAGCAAGACAACTGCCCAGTATAGTACCATTAGGAGGCATGGTAAGCCGAGCAGTCGGTCTCCTTGTTATAAGACGTTCTTTCAACACTGAAATCTGTTTGTCGTTAAGACTTATGGTCTGGTTTCTTGGAGCACGCTTTAGTCGTGTGCAAGACGTCGCTTCAGCCATAACGTTGATATCAATTGTTTCCATTTCCATGAGTGTTATTATAGCAGATCAGCATTCTTTGTGGCGTATCTAGCTGACATGTCAACAGTTTTCCTCAATACAACACCGCTCATCAAACCTCCTCAATAGCCACATAGTTGTTCTCTAACCGACCAGCCATTCCTCTTTCGTAAATTCAAAAGCCCCCAGATCACATGTCCGGAGGCCCAATGGTCGATATGTTGCCCGCTCGGTTATTGAATGTGGCTTTATGGAGCGCTTATTATCTGGATATGCTGCGCGGCATAGCCAGTCCCAGGACTGCCATAACCGGTCATCTTGACCCTCATGCCGGCTTTCAAATCCATGAAGGACATACGTTTAAGCTGCCACTGCACTATTGTATCTTCGTCAACCACAATCACCAGTTCGGAGGTCTCAGTCCTCATCCTGAAAGTGAACGAAGGATAGTCCACCTGCTCGATCAGCCCGGCCACACTTGCAGGTGTAAGCGGAAGCGCGTTTTCAGCCTCGGTCCTGGTCCGGGTTATACGAATCACCTGCGCCTGCACTTCGTTGACTCCTACAAGGCTGCCCGATATCTTAACAGCGTCACCCTGATTCAACTGACCAAGGCCGATTGTCGTTGCTCCATATATCAGAGGAATACCTCCTACGTCTATCGTAAAGTGACCGCTGGGTGTTTGTATCTTGAGCCGTTTGCCTGAGTAGTCTATGTCAGTGATCAGTCCCCTGCCCTGCCATTGATTGCCGCATGGAGCGCATGCCCCCTGCCCTGGCTGGGCAGTATCTTTTTCGACTATAATCCTGACCTCCTTTGCCGGACCTGCCCCCTCGGATGCTGCGCCTGCAGGCTGTTCCTCGCCAGTAAACACTCTCACCCGAGCCGCATCGATCTTGCACCCATCATCGACTGTGCCGTAGACTCTCACAGTATCACCGACTTTCGGCACATAATGCTCGACCTGGGAATTACCTACCATCACCTCTGAGTTATGTGTGTCAATCTTATATGTAACGTTGTCCTTGCCTTGCAAGTAGAACACCGGACCATCTACTTTTGTGACTGTCCCTGTAGCCAGCCATGTTTGGCCGACAGGCGTATTGATATTACACTGCTCACCGTTTGCGAAAGTGCCCGAATGCATGGCTGCCATAGCCACACCGACTAATAACAATGCTGCGATTTTTGTAAGCTGCATGCTTTGCTGGCCTCCTTCACTACGAGGCTCGAAAGCCCTGTCTATCCTCAATAGAGGTGTACCCTTGCCCAACATGCGCCAAACTGTGCTCGATGGATGAAAAATGTTTCAGCAGGGCTGGTTATAATAACGCATGCAGTGGTATAATACAGTTGCTTATTAGTTAAGGGGCTTAATCAATGACTGCTGAGCGAAATGAAATAAATAGAGACTCGGCTCAATATGCGGAGATAATAGCGGAAGTTTTCGTGGAGACGGTTCAGAAAGCTGCGTCGGATGCAATGTATTGCCAACACTGCGGCGAAGAGATAACTCGATCACTGATGGAATGCCTGCAGTATGTTTTTCTCCATGGAGCTTCGCCAATCCGTAAAATAGCAATCGGGCTTGAAGTGAGCCTCTCGGCGGCAAGCCAGTTGGTCGACCGGCTCGTCAAGAAGGGTCTGGTCACCAGAAGTGAAGACGTAACCGACCGCAGGCTCACCAGCATCGAACTGACTGATGCCGGGCGCGGAGTTGTAGAAGGAATGCGGCAGAGAAAGTCGAAGTGGTTCGAGACCGTAATAGAAAGCATGCCGGAAAAGAAAAGGCTCGCGCTTCTTGAAGGGCTCGAAAGTTTCCTGAAGGCATCGCTTGCAGACGTTCAAAATATCGACCGCGCATGTGTAAAGTGCGGCATGGAGCACGTTTCGTTCTGTGTAATAAACAAACTCAAAGCAGAGCGGACGATTTAGTAATTTAGTATCTGAGATTTTATATTTAGTATTGATATGAAGGGGCACTATAATGAACCAGGGCTATAGCAACAAAGTAATGGAGCATTTCGCCAGCCCGCATAATGTAGGCGAAATACCCGATGCGGACGGCATCGGAAAAGTTGGAAACCCCGTGTGTGGGGATATCATGAACATGTATATAAAGGTCAAGGACAACGTCATAACAGACGTCAAATTCAAGACCTTCGGCTGTGGAGCTGCTATCGCTACAAGCAGCATGGCGACCGATCTCATAAAAGGCAAGACCCTGGACGAAGCGTTGAAACTCACTAATGACGCAGTGGCCGAAGCTCTGGGTGGCCTACCAAAGATAAAAATGCACTGCTCGGTGTTGGCGGAACAGGCCGTGCGCAGAGCAATAGACGACTATCTGGTCAAAACGACCGGCAAGGGACTCGACCTCAAGGCGGACGAGGACCTCCATCACGAAACGGTGGAAGCATAAACCTGAAGGGAGCAAACAAATTGACTGAACAGGCAAACGATCTGCGCGCAAAAGTGCAGGCTACACTAGAACAGGTCAGACCGTCGCTGCAGGCTGACGGAGGCGATGTAGAGCTTATCGACGTAGAAGGCACAGTGGCAAAAGTACGGCTCCAGGGAGCATGTCACGGCTGCCCCATGGCTGCAATGACACTTCAGATGGGAATCGAAAGAGTAATCAAGAGCCAGGTTCCTGAGATCACTGCTGTGGAGAACGTAACCGAGTAAACAGGCAACAGGTAACAGACAGCAGAACTATTACCTGTTGCCTGTTACCTGTTTTTTTTCGCATCGAAATCTTCAAGCCGGGTACTGATACCCCGAAGATTTTTCGCCCCGACGCGAGCGGGCAGATTTCGGGAGGCCAATATTTGAGCTGACTTGTGTAGACTCGTCTCGCAGGGCTGCGTCAAGCAGCGCTAATATTCTCTGCTGCGCCCAAGCGGCTCGTCTTTCACAGCCGACTGTATAACTGTCTTTGCCCATGGCCGTCCTCCACACAACTGAGCGGCAAACGAGTGTTGTATTATCTCACACTATGAGTTTTCCACGTAAAATGACCGGCCTATCCCCGTACTTTTGCGGGTTTATCAAAACCTTACAAGCGTGACCTTAACCCTGCTGCATGAATTTCCGCGATAACCTCCGGTGATACTTTTGGCTTGCGATCATAAGTCAGATAACCGTTTACCTCACCCTCCACATCATATAGCTGCACATATGAGAACCCGGCACATTCCGGCTCGGCCATCATAGCCAGGAAAAAGTCTCTATAGAGTGAGACATAACCATCAACATTATCAGCCGGGTCATGACCATAGGGTTTCCACTGGCCCATCGGCATATGGTCCTTGATCCACCAGTTGCCCGTCTCACTGATAACAACCGGCTGGCCGGCATGCTTAAAGCCGTCACAGTAAGTAGGAGTATTCGGCCAGGCCATAAAATTGTCCGTTTCAGCTATGGACTTGCGCCAGTCGTTCCACCACCTAACGACATCTTTTCCATCCTTAGGGTTCACATGCAGATCGACAATATCAGTCTTTGTATGACAATAGCCGCTGTTATCGACAACCGGTCTGGTCGGATCGAGTGCCTTAGTTGTCTCATAAAGCCGAACTTTCGCCTGGTTCATTGCATCATCATCGTATGCTTTGCGTTCATTCGACGGCACCCATCCTATAATGCATGGATGATTGATATCCCGCTTAACGCATGCAGTCCACTCTTTAAGAAAACCATCCAAATTGGCCACGATATCCGCGGACCAATCGGCCATTTCAGCCCAGATAGTAAGGCCCAGTTTGTCGCACCAGTAATGGAACCGAGGCTCGGCTACAATCTGATGCTTGCGCACATGATTGAGGCCGTATTTCTTTGCCCACTCTACATCCGCTCGCAGCGCATCGTCCGTGGGTGGTGTGTATATACCATCGGGATAATAGCCCTGGTCTAGAGCCGAGATTACAAAGAAAGGCTTGTTATTGAGATATATCTTCCCGTCTTTGATCTCTATTTTTCTGAAACCGAAGTAGGTAGCCACACTGTCGACTGCGCCGCCATCAGCAGAATTAAGACTCAGGTGAAGATCGTAAAGGTTCGGTTCATCAGTTGACCACAATCGTGCATCCGGCACACTTATAGAAAGCGTCGCTTTTCCCTGATTGACCGTAACACTTCCACACGCCGCTTCTTTGCCGCTAAAGGACGCAACTGCAGTCAGGCTCAAGTCTTTGCAGGTGCCGTCTATCTCAGCGCTGATAGTCAGCTCGCCACTATCGGCATTATCGATCAGGCGCCAGTCTTTGATATATGTATCACCGACTGCTTCGAGCCATACAGTCTGCCAGATACCTGTGGTACGCATGTATATGCAGCCGGATGGATATCTCTCAGCAGATTGCTTGCCCCTGGGCTTGGCTTCGAGAGGATCATCGTGAACGCGCAGAGCCAATCGATTGCCGGTAGGTTTCACGACATCCGTAATATCAAACGAAAATGAATCATACCCGCCGACACGCTGTCCCAGATGATGACCATTTAGCCATACATCAGTGCGATAATCCACGGCTCCGAAGTGAAGCAAGATTCGTTTGCCCTGCATATTCTCGGGCACATCGAAAGACCGCGCATACCGGCATATTGTGTGCAGCTCTTCATCGTATACTCCACTGATCACGCTCTCCGGACAAAACGGGACCACTATCTTGCCGTCAAGCGGACTATCAGGGGAACCGGTATCATCAGGGTCAAAGGCAAAGTCCCAATCGCCGTTGAGATTTAACCAGTTCGCCCTAACCCTATCCGGCCTGGGGTGTTCAGGGCGAGGAACCTCGCCATATTCGCCTATAATCGATTCAATAGACCTGTGATCATATAGTTTCCAGTCTGACAATTTGCCTCTCCTTAAAAAACTGAGAGCGGAGAGTGGAGAGCTTAGAGCCCGGAACTGCCGCCACTCAGTTATAATACGATACCTAGTCGCCACTTCTTATTGGTTTTCTGATGGTCGAGGGCATTCCTGCCCGCCTGCCTAATCATAAAGCTCGCCTATTGATTCACGCAATTTGATCCCCTGAGCATGAACGTCAGCTATAAACTCTGGTGACACTTTCACTTTGCGATCGTACGTCAAATAGCCGTTGACTTCACCCTCAACATCATATAGCTGAACAAATGAGAAACCGGCGCATTCCGGCTCAGACATCAACTCCAGAAAGAACTTCTTGTATAGCTCCATATATTCCTCAAGATTGGCTGCGGGTCCTGTGCCGTTCGGTCTCCATTTGCCCATAGGAGGATGGTCCTCTATCCACCAGTTGCCTGTCTCGCTTATAACCAGAGGCTCACCTCGATACTTGAACCCATCGCAATAGGTGGGAGCATAATCATAGGCCTGGAAGTTGCCGGCCTCATTTATCTCTTTGCGCCACCTGGCGAACCACATATGCCAATCCTCACCCGGCAGTGGCCGTATATGCAGGTCGACCATATCGGTAATAGTGTGGCAAAACCCGCTGTTGTCAATCACGGGTCTGGTCGGGTCGAGAGATTTAGTAGCCTCATAGAACCGCACTTTAACGGCGCTCGCGTCGGCATTATCCCACTTCTGTTCCTCATTTTTTGGAATCCAGGCGATTATACACGGATGGTTAATATCTCTTTTCATGCATGCAGTCCACTCACGCAGGTGCTGGTCGGCATCAGTGCAAAAGTCCGGCTCGGTGCCCCAGTCCGGCATCTCTTCCCAGATGGTCAGCCCCAGCTTGTCGCACCAGTAGTGGAACCTTGGCTCGGCTATTATCTGGTGCTTGCGCACGTTATTGAGTCCGTATTTCTTTGCCCACTCCACGTCCGCGCGCAACGCATCATCAGTCGGAGGAGTATACAGCCCATCCGGGTAATAGCCCTGGTCGAGTGCCGAAATAAGAAAAAAGACCTTATCGTTGAAGTAAATCTTTCCGTTTTTGACATATGTGTTTCTGAAGCCAAAATATGTATCGACCGAGTCAACCTCACCGCCGTCGGGAGCGCTCAGGCTCAGTCGAAGGTCATAGAGATTGGGGCTTTCCGGCGACCATAAAAGATGATTTGGAATTGTTAATGACAGCTCACCAACCTCAGCCGATTGCCGCGCGACTTCTTTTCCATTACTATAGGCTATTGCCGTAAAGATCAAATCTTTTGCTGGGCCATCTATCTCAGCTTCAATCTTGAGTTCACCTGTCTCGATATTGTCTTGCAGAAGCCAGTCTTTGATATATGTATTGCCGACAGCCTCCAGCCAGACAGTCTGCCAAATGCCTGTTATTCGCATATAGCGGCAGCCCTCCGGGTATCTGGCCGGAGATTGTTTGCCGCGTTGCTTTATATCGTCAGGATTGTCATAGACTCGCAGGGCAAGACGATTGCCTGTCGGCTTTAATATATCGGTGACGTCAAATGAAAATGAGTCATACCCACCGATGTGTTTACCCAGATGGACGCCGTTGAGCCGGACATCGCTTTCATGGTCCACCGCTCCGAAGTGAAGCAGCACACGCCTGCCAATCAAATTCTGCGGCAGATCGAAGAAGCGGGCGTATCGGCAGATTGTGTGCAGATCCTCATCATACACACCGCTGAGCACGCTTTCCGGGCAAAACGGAACGACGATTTTGTTATCCAGAGGCTTTTCGGGCGCTCCGGTATCTTCGGGGTCAAATGCGAACTCCCAAACGCCATTAAGATTAAGCCAGTCGGGCCTGACACTCTCCGGTCTTGGATACTCGGGACGAGGAACACTGCCCAGTTCCTCTATGATTGATTCAACCGATCTGTGGTCATATAACTTCCAATCAGGCAAGATGAAGCTTCCCCCTAGACATCAAGCAAAACTTCGCTATAGTAGCGCACAAGAGGGCATATGTCAATAAATACTCGGCTAATAAAAGACGGATAATGAAGTATATGAGGTCTGAGACAACTACTGTCCACCGTTGTCCACAATAACAGGATCAACTACAGTAACTTTGACTAACCTTATGTATGTATCATTCGATTTCATAATCGAACTTACTCCGGTGACAACCACATACCGCCATAATGGATTTACAGTTATTTCTTTCGGCGTAACACAAATCACATTGACATTGCTGCCATCCTGCAGAGTAAAGGTATGCTCATCACAATATGTGACACATCCACACACACGGACAAAGGTTCCAATATTATTTAGTCCTTGGGCATCGGTAATTCCACGCTGCCCACCGCCTAAAGTGGAACCTCCGCCAAGACTTTTCAGATTCATAAACAGCGGCTCTATTGATGCTGACTCATGTGCCAAAGCCGACCAAGCGTCAATATAACGTTCACCATCTTTTGCTGTGGCGATACGTCCAACTACCGATACAAGCTTATCGCTGCTGATATCGTGACCGCTCTTTTCAACCCGAATTCCAGAAACCTGCTGCCCATTGACGACATGAGAGATGTAAAACTCATCTGGAAATATTGCAGTCGAAATATCGCCATCACATGTAACTAAAGCTCCATCTACTGCATTTTTAGCCGATCTTGCGTCGGTAGTCACATCTTCACATCCATATCTCGCTATATAGGCAGATACATTATCGTCAGCTAAAGTAAAACTACCGCCTGCGTATAGTAATGAATGTCTGGATATTTGTGTATTAGATAATTATGCACATATCATTATGAAACATACCATCTGAATGCTTGTTAGTCAACACCAAAATTGTTAAAGAGAAAGTCCTATCAGGAGACAATAGTTAATTCTTCGATCTTGGCAAGCATCTGAGGGGCAAGCATTATCGTTATTTATCAACAATAGCTACATCTCAACTAGACAAACGAGGAAATTGTCTCCCATGTATCGGGGATTTTAGAAAGTTCGGGAGCTCTCTCCACAAAATTCTTAATCAGAACAACTGTGGTGCCGTCCGGACCGGTTTTCAGCATTATGCGGTCGCATACCTCAAGCATTATTGAATACCCCATACCCAACGATGGTTTGGTCGAAAATCCCCGGCGCAGGACTGCACTGGGCAAAACAAGAGACTCTATCCCGGGACCATTGTCCGCTACCATCACCCAAATTTCGTTATCCGTCCTGCCCACATATACCCGTCCATATGAAGCATGCTTAAATGCATTGGTGATGACCTCTCCGACTGCGACAATCAGTGGATGCAAAGAATCTTCATTAAGACCATAGCTTCGAATAATACGCTCGACTTCATGTCGTGCATTGGACACATCCACTGCCTCACGCACATCCAGACTTGCCAGTGCGTTCTGAACGTATGGTTCAACATCCCTGGCATCGCAAATCTCGAGTTTCCCTTGGGTCACACTCAAAATGGTTTGTCTGTAAAACTTACGCTTCTGTTCCTCTAAGCTCTGCTCCAAAGCGCGTCTTTCTTCCTCCGCTTGCTTTCGCACAGTAATATCGCGCCCGACGGCAAGCAGGCGTTCTTTGCCGCCTATTTCGGCCAGACGAAAGTTCCATTCCATCCAAAACAATCGCCCTGATATGTGCTTCATTTGCCATTCAAACATCTGATACTCGCCGGAAATAGCTGCTTTCATTAGCTCAATGGCATGTTCCTGCGTATACGGTCGCTGACCCGAACTCAAGTCACCAGGGTAAAGACCAACAACTTCATCATGTGTATAGCCCAGCAAGTCAAACACGCGTTGGTTGGCATCAATGATTTTGAAGTCGATTGGATCGTGCACGATAATTACATCGTTGACCGAATTGTAAATCGCTCGAAACCGTGTCTCGCTCTCCTGCAGCTCACGCAGACGCCTCTGAAGTTCGGAGTAATAGCTCTTTCTTATCGACTCCTCTCCCAAACCAATCACTTTTTTGCGAAGTGATTCCCACTCATGCTGTAGGTCAGAAGGCTCGCTCATAAATATCCTCAATATCTTGTTGGCTCGGTTGTCTAACCGCAGTCGCAATATCAGGGTCGGCCATTGCTTTGCCGGCAAGTTCACGGATCATGGTGCGATCCAGTCCATATTTGCCAAGAGTGCCTGTAATGCCCACTGATTCTTGAAAACGGGTTAGTTCATTGATTATGTCAGTGCAAGCTTCTTCATCTCCTTTACCACTCAGGCGTAGACCCATAGCCTGCCCAATAGCCCGATATCTATCGGCTGCAGATGGAAAGTTGAACTCAACTACGTGGCGCAGCAAAATTGCATTTGACAGTCCATGCGCAATGTCTGTCGTACCACCCAGGCTGTGTGACATAGCATGCACCAATCCAAGGCCTGCGTTTGAAAAGGCAAAACCAGCATGCAGGCATGCTATTGCCATCCATCCTCTGAGTTCAATATTGAGCGGATCAGCAATAGACGCAGGCAGATAGTTGTGTACCAATCTAATAGCTTCTAGCGCAAAGAGATCGGTGATTGCCGATTGAGCGTTGGAGACATATGCCTCAAAGGCATGAGTGAGGGCGTCAAAGCCGGTATCAGCCGTCAGATCGGCTGGCAGTGTCGTCAGCGTGACAGGATCAACCAGGGAAACATCCGGCACTATGGCCTTGCTGACTATTGCAATCTTCACTTTTCTGGTTGTGTCTGTGATGATCGCAAATTGAGAAACATCAGCCGAACTTCCTCCGGTTGTAGGCACACATATTAGAGGCGGTATTGGAATACGCACCTCATCGACGCCCTCAAACTCCAGGATGTTGCGGTCGTTGGTGCTTACAATTCCGACGCCTTTAGCGCAGTCAATCGGGCTTCCTCCGCCAACTGCTATTATGGAATTGCACTGCTCGGCCAGATAGACTTCGGAGCCGGACAAAACCTCATTATCTCGAGGATTTGGAGACACATTCTCAAAGACCACATAAGGCAGCCCGGCATCTCGCAGCCCCGTCATGACATCATCCGTCCATCCGCACGCAATTACTCCTGGGTCCGTTACGACCAAGACTTTACGCGCGCCCAAGTTGAGCGCGTATTTGGCAGCCAGGTTTCGCGCGTCCGCGCCAAAAACACATTCGGGCGCAACAAATTTTCGTAGTTCAAGTATTCCGCCGCTTGGCATCTGTGAGGCCTCGTGTTTTTATTGCTTATACCCTCTATTTGCCCACAGACAACAATAGCGCAGTGCTTATTTTTAAGCACTGCGCTATAAACCAAACACTCAATATAAAATACTAAGTATTAAATGTCAGAATCCTTTGTTGAAGTTCAGGCCAAAGCCTATGTTATCACCGTCAATAAGGTCTACATGGGCTCTGATACCACCGCTGGCAGCAAACTGCAGGCCTACATTTAAGTTTTCGGTATCGTATTCGGTCATAAGTGTCAACTTGTCGCTGAGAACGGCGGACAAACCGGCGAACACGCCGTCAAGCGAACCGTCTCCAAAGCCGATACTTCCCTTGAGCTGGCGCAGGGTCAGTTTCGGTATGTCAAGAGTCTTGGTAACGACCACGTATGGAGTGGAATCGATCTCGTCAGTAAGGTCACTAACACCGAAAGCAACTCCGGGGGTTGCGAATGTCTCTTTCAAGATTGCGTACTTTGCATTTAAGGCGGTCTTGCTGTCACCTTCATCCGGGTCTATAAGCGCAGCGCCTACTTCCAGGCCGTCAATGACCCCAACGTTAGCAGAGAAAAATGATATGTCGTCGTCATCACTGCTGACAAATGCAGCTCCAGCATTCACACCTCCCATATTGAGTGTATCGGCGGTTGGTGTGAAGATCAGCCCTGTGTAGCCGGGATATGCCGGTGCGGCAGCAGACCCGCTTGCAATAATTGCCGTCGCCATTACGACCAGCGCCAACAAAACAGAAAATTTTGAATTGAACATTTCTTCTATAATCCTCCATGTTGCAGATTAAGCTCTATAATATGCAAAGACGCAATTGATGAGCAGTTATCTACCTGCCAGAGAGGATTATTTGTAAATTTGCCTAAGAGGAGAATTGACTATAAGTCAAGGGGGTTATGTTTTGATTCTGGATAGATTTTCTCTGGATGGCAAGGTCGCGCTCGTATCGGGCGGAGCCGGGCTATATGGAAGGCAGATAGTGGCGGCTCTGGCGGAGGCCGGCGCCAAGACTTATATAGCATCGCGTTCTATTGATGCGCTCAAAGATGTTGCAGCAGAGCACCAGGCAAAGGGCGAGAGTGTTGAGGCTCTATATATGGATTTGGGGGAAGAAGCGTCAATACTGGCCGTTCGAGATGAGATAGTCAAAAGGGAAGGCACTTTAGATGTGCTTGTAAACAACGCAGTCGCGCGGCCTATGAAGAATGCCTATGATGACAACGCATCGGCATTCGCGGAAAGCATGCAGATCAATGCCACAGGGCTTTTTATAATAACCCGCGCTATGGGTGATCTTATGGCCGAGCGCGAGAAGGGTTCGATTATAAACGTCGGCTCTATGCAGGGAATGATCGGGCCCGACCCGACGATCTACGAAGGCACTAATATGACCGGATTCTACCCGGACTATTTCTTCCACAAAGGCGGAATGATCAACTACACTCGCTTCACCGCCAGCTATTATGGCTCCAAAGGGATCAGATGCAACTGCATTTCACCCGGCGGGCTGTGGAACCCCAAGATGCCCGAGGCGTTTATAAAGAACTATAGCGCCCGCACTCTCCTTGGCAGGCTCGCTGATCAGACGGACCTTATGGGAATTATAGTCTTCCTGGCATCTGACGCATCATTATATATAACCGGCACAAATATACCTGTTGACGGCGGATACACCGCGAAGTAATAGAGGATTTGTAATGCAAGACAATAAAATAAGTGGTCTTAACATATCACCAATCACATTGGGGACAGTCCAGTTCGGGCTCAACTATGGAATTGCCAACAAAGCCGGTCAGCCGTCATACGAAACGGCAAGAGATATTATTGCATGCGCATACGAAGGCGGCGTCACCTGCCTTGACACAGCAGCGCTCTACGGTGAGAGCGAGACGGTGCTGGGCCGGGCGCTTTCTGAGCTTAAAATATCGGACAAGATAACCGTGGCGACCAAGATATGCCACATCGCCGATAATCTGAGCGCGGCTGAAGCCGACTCAATTGTCGAAAAGTCGGTAAGGCAGTCAATGGCGAATCTGCGCTTGGACGTAATACCCATCTGCATGTTTCATACAGAAAGCAACTTCCTGCAATACGCCGAATCTCTGCAAAAGCTCAAAAAAAAAGGGCTGGTAAAGCATATCGGCTCATCGGTCAATACTCCTGATGGAGCATATGGGGTGGTCACGTCCGGCCTTGCCGAGGCTATGCAGATGCCCTCGAGCGTGCTTGACCACAGGTTTATCCGCGCAGGAGTCTGCAAAGAAGCCGTAAAACGGGGCACGGCGCTATTTGTACGCAGTATATATCTCCAGGGTCTCATACTTATGCCGGAAGAGGATATTCTACCCGAGCTTGCCGATGTGATCCCTATTCGCCGCAGACTATACGCTCTAGCCAGTCAGGCAGGCATTACACCGGCTGAGCTGGCTGTGCGATATATGCTCGGAGTCGAGGGGATCACCAGCCTTGTGATCGGGGTCGATTCGGCTGAGCAGATGCGCGAGAACGTGTCACTGTTCGGCAAGGGACCGCTTGAAGCTGATCTTCAGTCTGCAATTACAGCGGCCGTTCCCGATCTATCCGATAAAATACTCTTTCCCGGAAACTGGTCGAAACGAATGGCGGATGCCAAACCACAAAATAGGTAACAGGGAACAGGTAATAGGTGACAGGAAACAGTTATATGGAAAAACCACTGATTAAAAACTCACATATAAGAATTGCAATGCTCGGGATGGTGGATGGAAACGGCCATCCATACTCCTGGAGCGCAATTTTCAATGGTTACGATAAAGCTGAAATGGCGAAATGCCCATTCCCGGGCATTCCAGCCTATCTGAACAAACAGCCAAAAGATACCTTCGGCATAGCCGATGCACACGTCACGCACGTCTGGACGGATGACCCCGCAGACGCAGTAAAAGTGTCCAAGGCGTCTCTGGTGCCAAACGTAGTGGCAAAGGCCGAAGATGTGATCGGAGAGGTTGATGCAGTAATCGTTGCGACGGACAAGGGCTACGAGCATGTGGAGCGCTGCAGGCCGTTTGTCGAAGCAGGGCTTCCCATCTTTGTCGATAAGCCGATGGTCGATAACGAGGCTGACCTCAAAACATTCTGCAGGTGGGTCGAAGAAGGCAAACCGATTCACTCATCGAGCAGCATGCGCTATTGCAAAGAGTTTATCCCCTATCAGATATCCACGCACGACCTGGGCGAACTACGTTACGCAAGCATCTTGACCACCAAAACCTGGGAGAGATACGGCATCCATGCGCTTGAGAGTATCTATCCGATAATCGGGCCTGGGTTCGTATCAGTCAGAAACACAGGCAGCAGCGACAGAAACATATTACACCTTAAGCATGAAAAAGGCGTGGATGCGACAGTGGTCGCCACATATGATCTCGGCATATTCGGTGCGATGCAACTTTGCGGCACCAAGGGATATGCCACTGCGGCTATATCGGACTCATACTACTCGTTCAAAGCGCAGCTCGAAGCGTTTGTCGAGTATCTTATGACAGGTGTCAGGCCGTTCCCGTTCTCAGAGACAATCGAGCTGATGAAGATAGTCATCGCAGGCATCAGGAGCCGGGAAGAGGGCGGACGGGAAGTCATGCTCTCAGAAATATCCGATACATAAGGCGGCATCGATGGCTGCTGCTTTGGGTCTATGGATGCCAGCCCTGAGCAAGTTTGTAGCACCTAGCTCTAATATAATCGCCAAACTTAATACGTCCTGCATGACCATCGGCGTACACTATGTTCCTGGAAACTCTGTTATCCGTCCCATATGACTCAGCTTGATGCCAGTTCCAAAGACATCCTATAGTAGCTTTCTTGCTCGGCGCCATTACTGCCGACATAGGCGCGCCAACCGTCGAAGTACTTGTAACGGAATATGCAAGTTCGCTCCATGGGACTTCTTTATTGCGTCCTTCGACTGTAACACCGGCGTAGTCAGTCTGCCGCTGGCTGAAATATTCGTAGCTGTATCCGCACTGTCTCCACATAGGGGTTGGCGCTGTTTTATATCCCTGATCCGCGACCCAACTGAGCGGAAGTCCTATGTCAGACGGGCAGGCGAAGTATCCGACTGAGGCATATGGCTCGGCGGTGCTTCCTGAGTTCATGGCAATACCCGCTTTAGAATACTTCTGCAGGTAGATCAAAATAGTAGGCTGACTACTTGAACCCTTGCCCCAACCAGTCAGGGTCGGTGGAAACTTATCGGAACTATCGCTCATATATAGCGATAGCGCGTTGCCTAACTGCCTGAGGTTGTTGACACACTTTGTAATATGTGCCTGCCCTTTTACCCGTGTCATAACAGGAAATAAGATCGCAGCCAAAATAGCTATTATCGCAATAACCACAAGAAGCTCAATCAATGTAAACCCTGATTTAACTCTTCTCATCTCACACCCCTCTTTTAGAAGCTGGAAGCTGCAAACCTGATTCATATTTCTTGGCGAACAATAAGCATCTCCATCACCGCATGTCAATGTACCACCTTATCTGACACTTGTCAACGAAACTTAATGAATATCTTTAGCCACTCACGCAATATTTTCCATATCCAGTGCAATCGCGCGCGCGGCGGCAACAGGGTCCTCAGCTCTGATTATTGGCCGGCCAATCACCAGATAATCTGAACCACGGCGAACGGCCTCGCCTGGAGTCATTACGCGCTTCTGGTCACCAACATCGCTGCCCGCCGGCCTGACACCCGGAGTCACTATCATAAAGTCATCGCCGCATGCCTGCCGGATTATCTCGATCTCATGGGCTGAAGCGACTACGCCGTCCAGCCCTGCTTCTTTTGCCAGCTTCGCAAAATGAACAACTTGATCGGCTACGCTGCCCGGCACGCGCATCTGATCGTTGAGAACGAACTGGTCTATACTTGTGAGAATAGTCACTCCGATCACTTTAGGGGGTTTCAATCCAAATCGCTCGGCAGCTTCGGCTGAGGCGTCTTTTGCTGCTTTCATCATATCAAATCCGCCCGCACAGTGGACGTTGAAGAGCCACAGTCCTCTCTTTGCGATAGCACGCGACGCCCCGGCTACCGTGTTGGGGATATCGTGCAGTTTGCAGTCGTAGAATATCTTATCGGCTCCGGCTGCTTTGATTTCGTCGAATATTGCAGGACCCGCAATGTTTATAAGTTCCAGACCGACTTTGAACGCCCCCACCTCGCCGCTGAGCTGCTTTACCAGCGCAATAGCTTTTTCGGGTGTATCAACGTCCAAAGGGATTATTATCTTTTGCTTACTCAAATCGTTCCTCCATTTGTATATGCTCGCCATATCGTAGCAAAAATGCTAATAGTGGGCAAGCTATCAGAAGGTATCCTGTCTATCAGAAGGTATCCATCCTGCGCCTGCATAAGTTTTCCGGGTGCGCCAATACAGCGTCCAATATACAAGTAGGATAGTTATGAAGCAGAATTCACGAGTAATTGTAGATATAGATGTCAACGATGAGGTCATTATCAGACCTGAACCTATGACCGAATCAGAGGTCAAAACACTCCTGACAAACCTGAAAGAAAACGGCTGCGACACAATTCTTGTTCGAATGGGCTGTCTGGGACTCTTACCATACCGGACCAGCCTTACCTACCCTATGGCCTTCGACAGCCAATATGCCCGTGAATGGGGCAAAGACCAGCCGTTCATATCAGATCTGGAGAAGATAATTGAGCGAAACGAGTCGTGGCTTGAGCGCTACGCGAAAGTAATAGAAGCATATAATCCGCCGGAGTTCTTTCTAAAATACGGCCATGAGCTTGGCCTAAAGGTAATATTCTGGATTGATCTCTATGATGATGGTTTTCCAGGCTTCAGGTCAAAATTTATAGACGAGAATCCGTGGTGCCAGTGGACGGCAAAGGATGGCAAGACCTATTTCAAAGGTCTGATCAGCTATGCATGGCCGGAGGCTCGCGAGTTCAGGCTCAAGCAGGCAAATGAGCTGCTCGACCTGGGTGCGGACGGCATTCACTGCTCCACCAGCGCACACAGCCGCCACATGCTCAACGTCCATGAGGTCGACTATTACGGTTACGAGCAGCCGGTCGCGGATGAGTATCTCAAACGTTATGGTGTGGACATTCGCACAGCCGATGACTTCGACCGCGAGGCATGGCATGATATCAAAGGCGAGATGATGGACAAACTCTATTCCGATCTTGCCGAGCTATGTCATGGCCGGGGAAAAGAGTTCTGGATAGGCATGCAACTCGGCAAATATACGCATATGTGCGCCGACCCATATAACGGCGGCAATGCGGTTGTCCGCTACGCAAACCACTGGAAATATCTGGTTGATAAAGGCATAGCTGATGCTTTCATAATCGGTGACTACGAAGTCGTCTCATTCAACAAAGGTGATGAATACTGGCAGGCGAAGCCGGATATTGTGCCGGATGAGGGTGACGATCTCTTCGATTGGATAGCCAAAGAGTACAAGAATTACTGCAATAGTAAGACAATGTTATACTTATTCGGTGAATGGCTCTCGCATGATCCAAAGGAACTTGATAATCAATTGAGTGTTTGGGCGCAGCGCGTAACAAAGCACGGGTTCGACGGGATAGATGTGCATGAGGCGCTCAATGTTGAAGAACCGGAGCATCTGGCCGCATTCAAGCGTTTTGCCAATAAACTAGCATAGGAAATATTAAAGATGAGCACAAACTGCGTAATACGAACAGCAACTGAGCCAGACGTTCTACTGATATTAGAACTCGTCAGGGACCTGGCTGAATATGAACATATGACCGACGAATGCGTCTCGACGGAACAGGACATTCACGACCTGCTCTTTGGAGCCGGAGCAGTTGCGGAAGCTGTGATAGCCGACTTTGACGGGCAGAGTGCGGGGTTTGCTCTCTTTCTGCACAACTGCTCGACTTTCGCGGGCAAAAAGGTGATATACCTCGAAGACCTCTTCGTCCGGCCTGCTCTGCGCGGCAAAGGAATCGGCAAGGCTCTGCTGCTGAATGTGATCCAACTTGCAAAAGAGCGAGATTGCGCACGAGTCGAGTGGCATGCCCTCAAGTGGAACACACCCGCGACTAAGTTTTATGAGAGCATTGGCGCAGTGCCCAGAGATGATTGGATGTGGTTTCATTACCTCTTGCAGGGCAATTGGTAAAATAGACGGATTATCTCTCCCCCAACCCCTCCCCGTAGTGGGGAGGGAAGGCTTGCAGAAACTTATGGGTTGAAATTGCCGAATTTACCGTAGTGCAGGCGTCCTTCGGGAATCTTCGGCTCACGAGGTTTCGGAAAGCGAGCGCCGTATCCGAGTGTAACCATGTTGACCACCCCCATCTGTTCAGGCAGACCGAGCGCATCGCGGACTATGGCTTCGGCATTATACTCGCCATCGGCCAGACCCTGGACACCTACCCAGCAGGTCGAAAGACCCATATCGGTCGCCTGAATGAGCATATTCTCAGTAAAGGCCGAACCGTCTTCGATCCAGAAATGGTCGAAACCTGTGCGCTCCACACATACAACAATTACAACCGGCGCCTTAATTACTATCTTTGCCCACTTATGGACAGCGCTGAGCTTCTCTTTTGTCTCCTGATCCCTGATAACTACTGCATGCCACTGGCACCTGTTATGCGCTGAAGGTGCGCAAAAACCTGCTGTAAGCATCTCCTGGATCTGTTCATCGGTTACATATGTGTCTCGATAAAACCGTATACTGCGTCTATTCTTTATTGCTTCGAGCATCCACTACCTCTATTCCTGTTTTTGCGCAAGAGCATCGAGCACGTGCTCCACATGCGTCCCGCGCCAGTATATCTTATCACAATTCGCGCAGAAGCCGAACTCACTTTGAGTTTGAAAAACATACGGGGGCACCCTGCCGTAAAGCTCGGACTTGCTTATAGGCGCAATCTCGCCATTGCAGACCGTGCACCGGGTGAAGAGCAAGTCTCTGGAGAGCTTGAGGTCGAGTTGCTTCATAACCTGCCGGACCTGCTCGCCCGTCGTGCCCCAATCCACAAATACGCACCGTGCGCGGACCATTCTGCGGCGGCAGAGAAGCCTGTCACGGGTGAGCAGTATTCTGTCTTCCCGAATTGCGAACCGGACCAGCTCATCATCGTCTATATCCGAGTAATAGAGCGTATCGTAGCCGAGCATCCTCAGCCACTTCGCCAGTTTTCCAAGCATTGCGTCCGCTATAAATTTCATATCGTTACCCGTACAGAGCTTACCCGCATTCACTTAGCATTCCTGCTGACTATGGCTAAACCTCCGCCGAAGGAATATTCTACGCCTGCGTATAAGCTGTGTATGATACATTTGTTTTACACACTGGAGGATTTCTCAAGTGGCTGATATAGCACAACTCGAAAATGAACTTAATAGCTTTGACCCGACCGAACGCGCAGATGCGCTGTGCTCTATTGCCGGGCAAATAGAAGCCGGGGAGACAACCGTACCCGGAGCAAAGAATGAAGTAAACCTGCACTTTCATACGTTTTTTTCATACAACGCAAACGGCTGGTCTCCAAGCAGAATAGCTTGGGAAGCAAAAAAATACGGTCTTGCAGTGGCTGGGATAGTAGATTTTGACGTGCTTGACGGCATGGAGGAGTTCCTGGCCGCGGGCGAGATTATAGACCTCAGGACCACTGCCGCTCTGGAAAGCCGGGTGTTCATCAAAGAGTATTCGGATAAAGTAATCAATTCGCCCAAGGAGCCGGGCGTGTCATATTTTATGGGCGCCGGATGTTTTAGACTGCCGGACGAAGGCACACACACAGCAAGGCTGCTCCAAAATATGCGAGTGCTCGCAAGCCGCAGGAATGTCCAGATGATCGACCGGATCAACTCATATTTGGGCAGCGTTGCGCTAGACTACGACGCGGATGTGACTCCGCTCACACCCTCCGGTAATGCTACCGAGCGGCATATACTCGCTGCGTATGACGCCAAGGCAAGGCAGGTCTTCGGAGACGATAAGGTTGCGCTTGCACAGTTCTGGGCGACCTCTCTGGACATGCCATACGAAGACACCGAGTCGCTGCTGGCAAATACTCCAAAGTTTCATGATGTCATGAGAAACAAACTCATGAAATTCGGCGGAGTGGGATATGTTGCGCCCACTGCCGATACATTCCCGCCAATCGAGCAGGTAATCGAGATGGTCCAGGGTATGGAGGGCCTGCCTATGGCCGCTTGGCTGGACGGGACAAACCCAGGCGAGTCAGATATGCTCAAAATGCTCACACTTCTCGAAAAGAAGGGTGTTGTGGCTTTGAATATCATTCCGGACCGCAACTGGAACATTAAAGACCCGGCAGAAAAGCTTACGAAACTCGACCATCTTGCAAGCGCGATCAGGGCGGCAAGAAAGATCAACTTCCCGATTTGCGTGGGCACTGAAATGAATAAAATCGGGCTGCCGTTTGTGGACGATTTCTCCGCCCCTGAACTGGCTCCTTATATAAATGACTTCCTTGACGGAGCGTATTTCCTGTGGGGTCACACATTCCTTGCTCGCGCAGCAGGAATGGGTTTTGCGAGCGAATGGGCACGCTCGCACTTCGGAGATGACCGCCCAGGCAAAAACAGTTTCTATACGCGAATCGGACGGCTGGCAAGTGCCAAGAAACTGCGAATGGTGACCAGCGGCGCTAATCTGCGAACCGCGTCGCCTACTGAGATCCTCAGGCTCCTGCAGGGATAAATATGCTGGATCAGTTCAAAAACCCGCCTGCCCAGTATCGAACAATAGAGTTCGACAATACTGCGGACTCTCCACAGATTCTTATACGTGAGTTAAAGATGGAGTTCGACCGCCGGGCGGCGGGCATTGATACTCTCCCATTTATGCGTTTGCCTAAAGCAATCCGGTCCGACAGCCCGTATTTCAGGTTCTATATCGACTATGCAGCGCGCGTTAGATATGCTCTTTCGCATGGACAGCGGAGGGCACAGGTCGCCTTGTTGATGCCCTCGATGGGCTCAAGCTCAGATTTCTTCGAGTTCTATAATGCGAACCTGCCGTTGGAACATGTCTCGCACGATGTAATAGACGAAGACGCTATCATCAGCGCCACATCTGTGGACCAGAGCTTGATATGCCCATCGAACCGATACGAAATGCTGATACTGCCACCGATAGACGCCGTCCGATATGAAACAGCCCTCAAAATACAAGAGTTCGTAGATGACGGCGGACGGGTCATGGCGACAATGCCGATACCCACTAAAGACTCTCACGGCAAGAAAGACTCGGAAGTCCGATCCATATTTCACGAGATCTTTGGCGCAGGATCCGGCAAAAACGGACCCGTGATCGAACTGGACAATGGAGCGATCCTCGTTCAGACGCAAGAACCGAGCGAATTAGCCCCTACCCTCAGGGATTGCATCTCCATGGCAATCAAACCCGACGTATCGATCACATCCGCAGGCAGGCAGTGCCGTGAAATCACATTCGTTCACCATATATATGAGGATAATGACATTTTCTTCTTCGCCAACAGTTCTCCTGACGCGCGGGAAGTGCAGCTCTCGATCAGATGCGACAAGGCTCCTCATATTCTTGACCCTGAAACAGGAGAGCAAATAGCGCTTATCAACTGCACGCAGCAAGGGAGCCGCACAATTCTCCTGCATAGATTTGAAGGCTGCGGCTCTCTAACATTGTGCTTTGATTATGAGCCGAGCCTTACCGTCCCAACGCCGCAGTTTGAACATGGTCGGCAGATTATTCTCTCCGGAGAATGGAGCACTACCTCTGACAATACAGGTGCAGCGCTTTATAGCCAGAAGACGCTTATACCGGAGTTTATGCGCAGCCAGCGTGTTATTGCAAAACTGGAAGATTCGCCGGATATAGTAGAGTTCATTATAAATGGCGCTTCAGCTGGCGCGAGGCTCTGGCCGCCGTATGAAATGGATATTACTGCTCTGGTAAAACCCGGACCCAATGAAGTAACCCTCAAAGTCATAAGCAGCCCATCAATCCCCCTTGGAAGAGCAGAGATCAACATCTACTGACCCATCCCCTGCTCTCTTCTGTATAAGTCATATCTTGCAATCCTGCCAGGCTCACTAATGTCACTACACGTTAACTATCTGCATGGCTGGTTGCCATTTCATCAAACTGTTTGCTTATATTCGTCACAGGGTAGTATGGTGTCAAGAGCTAAAGCTTGCAACGCAGCACCAACACTAGAGGGGGTATATGAGATGAGATCCCAATATTGTACGTCGCGTCTGGTCGTAATTATTTTACTGATCGCCGCCTTATGCGCGCTGTCGGTGGCTGTCATGGCCAACGGACATGTAAAAGTTAAACCGGCGCCGAAAGCAAGGGTATCACCCGCTATGCCGGGCAGAGGCCCAACGACTGTTACGCTGACCACAGTTACGGCATCCAGCATAGGCAACTGCGCATGGTTGTACATGTCGATGCCGTCACAATGCGCGCCGACCGCCGTCTCCGGGACAATTCAGGCCATAGCTACCAAAGGCCCGGCGGATATGCTGTCCATAAAAGACAGGGCAAGTGTTTTGGCGACATTCAGTTGTCCGGGTGGATCGACTTACACGGTAAGGTTTACAAGTCTTGCTTCAGCAGGACAGTTTAACACTCCATTTGGAGGAGTTGCATTTGAACGGTCAATATTCGGCGACACAAGATTCTTTAGTCTTGACTTGCCTGCCACGACAGCATTCGTCGCTGTCGTCGGTATTGCAACAATAATGAAAAACAACGATGTTATTGCTGACAATCAGCCCGCCATCGCAGCAATTACACAGGGTATTCATGACGACAACCATCGCTTAATGTCGCAGGCGGATATCACCAGGAAAGAGTTTCACCTGATCGTTCCCGGCTCGTTGGTCGATGGTGTCAGCCCAGTTCCTGGTTTTGCGAACGGATATTTCTACGTCTATTGGCCGGCAGCGGACTACAGCATCAGCAGGGAAAGCATTACGATCCCGTCTGAGACTGTCGCCCCTATCGGCAGAGGGCCGGAGAATCCGGGATCGCTTATGATCCATCTGACTGACAGTGGGATCCATAAAACGGTCGGCACCGCCCAGTTTGGCTTATACGATATCACTGTAAAAAACATATCAAACAAACCGCAGGGGCTATATATGACCGGTACGGACATCTGCTGCACCGATTATAAGAGGTTCTCAACTATACTTAAGCCGGGCGCGAGCCAGCATTTCAAGTTCTACTTTGCGCCGGGGAAAGTTACGATGAGGCCGTTCTGCTGCGCGATAAAGACGCCTACGGCTTACAAAGACTACAACTGGACAGGGCCGGCAACTTCGATCAAGTTTGAATGAGCGTGTCGGTTGATGGCATATTGGTTTGATGGTTAATGGCCTGAAATGGAGATGGTCGGGGACAGAAATGCCCCCGACCACTTCTTTCTCTCTTTCTTCTCCCTAACCCGATATAGCCTTAAGACCCTTAAGCAGTTCGATCTCACCATTAGTGAGTTCGGCGAACTCACTGATCGTTAAAGGTTGATCTTGAGCGTTTGTAACGGGGCGGGGCTTTAGTTGCTCAAGGTCGCCCAATTCCAACGACTTTATCTGATGCTGCGCGTCTGAGCAGGCATTTTCGATCCGCGCAACACATTCATCCGTAACCGCTCTCAAATCAGCCATAAGTCGGGCGGCGCTTTCCTCCAGAATCTTGAGATCCGCTGGAGAAAGCGGAGGGTCTTTGCGCGCCTGTATCTGTCCTGCGCGCAGCATCCACTTAACGCCGCGATACGCGCCGTAGCAGATGCCTATCACTACCAATATCGAAAAAATTACATCCATAATCTTCTATGCAACTGCGTCGAGATGAGACTCGCCATCATCCTGGACTGTCTCATCCTCATCGGATGCGAGCATGTGCCGTTCCAACTCGCGGCGGCGCTGCTCACGGTCCTGCCTGATCTTGTCACGCCGAAGCTGCTCCAGGGCGTCCGTTTTTTTCAGCGAAAGGGCTGCAACGTCCTCCGCTGTAATCTGATCTTGAGCAATATCACTGGCTCTTTGAGTAACACCGGGCGACCGATCGATCTCCACCGACTTTGCCAGCGATGACGCCAAGCTAAGCGCATCGGGTCCAGGTCCCACCGGCACCACCTCCTCGCACTGCGTACTTTTTCAACTGCAAGACGCGAGTCTAGTTGTCAATTATATTATCGGCAAGCCGGCTCACAAACTTGAGTGCGCCCGGCCATTAGCGCATGCAGATCGTCATCGACGACTTCCTTCTTGGCATCGGCAACCTCCAGGAACCTGATGTGAATGCGTTCCAATTCCTCGGCTGAGACCGTATAACCCAGCGATTCCAACCTGTGACGCAGCGCGTGCCGGCCCGACCTGGCAGTGAGCACTATCTGTGTTCCATCCGATCCTACATCCTCTGGCGAGAATATCTCATAGTTATTGCGACTCTTCAGAACACCGTCCTGGTGGATCCCCGAAGAATGCGCAAAGGCATTGGCTCCGACCACTGCCTTATTGCGAGCTATTGCAAGACCTGTCAGACGGCTGACCATGCTGCTCGTCGGGCAGAGCTGAGATGTCATTACGCCTGTCTTCGCTCCGTAATACCCGCTTCGCACACTAATGCCCATTACGACCTCTTCCAGAGACGCATTTCCGGCACGTTCACCTATGCCGTTAACGGCGCACTCGACCTGCTGTGCGCCTGCCTTAATCGACGCCAGTGAGTTGGCGACGGCAAGACCCAGATCATTATGGCAGTGCACGCTCAATTTCGCGCGGTCGATATTAGGCACTCTCCGTCTTATATCCGATATCAATCTGCCCCACTGAGCCGGTACGGCATATCCCACCGTATCAGGAATATTGACAACAGTGGCACCTGCATCTATTACAGCTTCGATAAAGCGAAACAGATATTTCCTATCGCTGCGTGAGGCATCCTCTGTAGAGTATTGCACATCCGGGCACAGCGAGCGGGCATACTTCACCGCCTCCACACCGATCTGAAGTATCTCCTCGCGGCTTCGTTTGAACTTGCTTTGTATATGAATATCCGAACTGCCCAAAACAATGTGAATTCTAGGGCGCTCGGCTTCGCGGATAGACTCCCACACGGCGTCTATGTCCGATTTGACCGCGCGCGCCAGTGCGGTTATAACAGGTCCCCTGACCTTGCGAGCAATCTCACGAACCGCCGAAAAGTCGCCTGGTGATGAGGCGGGAAAACCCGCCTCGATTATATCGACATTCAACCGCTGCAGTTGCCTTGCTATCTCCAGCTTTTCAGGGCCGGTCAAACTCGCTCCGGGTGACTGCTCACCGTCGCGAAGGGTGGTATCCAGAATATGAACCATGCGTTCCATAGCTTTCTCCTTTTCATAGTCGAGAGTGGAGAGTGGAGAGTGGAGAGTCCGTAACCACTTCCACCAAACCACATGCAATGCTTGAGATCATAAAGATCACTAAGGTCGCTAAGATCGCTTGTATCCATACCACCACCACCCTTCTCTAATTTAGTATTTTAGATTTTGTATTGATTATTTGCCGAAAGTCATAGATCGTCGGGGACTTAAATCCCGGACCATCGAAAACAACAGCAAGCCCCATCCCCAAATAATCAATATAAAATATCCAATATAAAATAAAAAAAGCGCTCGTCTCTCATTACAGAGACGAAAGCGCTTTGCTCTCGCGGTACCACTCTGATTGACCGGCGCTTACGCACGCGGCCCTCTCACCCACTGCGGCCAAGGCGCGTTCGTCCGAGGCGACAGCGTCTTCCTTTTAACGGTGGAAGTTTCCGTCCCAGTCTACTTTCCGTCGATGCGTCTTCGCGTTATGCGTCGGCGCGTCGATCGATTTCGGTGGGCGACTCAAGAGGGAGTTGGGGCAGCGCCTGCGACGCCGGTTTCCAGCGACCCGGCTCTCTGGCAGTCCGGCAATCCGCCTTACTGATCTCTATCATAGTCTTTAGTGGCTATTCAATTGTATAGTCTTATTATTGCCCGGATATGGGTGATTGTCAACCCTAAATACTTCTACTTTCTTCTCCTTAATGCTAGCCCGCTAAGGCCTAATAGAAGTGCAGCGATCGATGCGGGCTCAGGAACAATCGGGTTAACATCCCACTCAACGACATATCCTCGGGTTTGTGAATTCTCGTAATTGTCATTCCAGGTGCTGCTTGGAATATTGCTTGCACCAATAAAATGCAGTGCATTTTCGATACCTAAGGCATTGCCCGGCTGGCCACTCGCCCAGTTCGTATAGCTCCATGTTTCTCCGGTAATCCATCCCCATCCGCCATCCGGCTCGGCCGAGCCGCTAGCCTGATAACCGCCAAGCCAGGGACCTATAGCCCAGCCTGCATATGTGAACCAGCAAGCGCTATTAGCGTTTGCAACATTAAACACAAAATCATTTTCCTCTGAGGTCGTTGTCGTGGCAAGATAACCGCCTGATCCGGTTGCAGCATTTTTTGCAGCCCACCAGGTTATTGTGCTCGGAGCATATATGACATCGTACCAGTGATCGTTTCCTCCCAAGCTCATCTGCCACCGAACAGGATCAGCATTCGCTATCACCACACTACATATAAGTGCCAATGCAAAGCAAACAACTGCGATTATCTTCATAATATTCTCCTTCTCACCTATATTGTTGCATTCTGGCTGATGCATATTACGCATTATGCTGCATGCTTTGTCACAAGTCAAGTATTATTGCTGAAATACTAAAACATGCGCATAATCAGCCATCATTTCGATAGTATGCGTAAATTTGCTTTGGCATGTTACTATAAGGCATCTTGTATATTTTTCTCAAAAAAATCCTCAACCAAGATGCTTTGACGGTCGTAGTCATTGTGGAGGAGATTTGTTGTTGGTGCCGACAGACGCCGAACTGGTAAAGCAATGCCAGCGAGGCGACAATCGAGGGTTTGACGGCCTGGTAAAACGGTATCAAAGGCAAATAACGGCCTTCTGCTATCGAATACTTGGTGACACCAACCTGGCCTCCGATGCAGCGCAAGAAGCATTCGTGAAGGCATATTATGCTCTGGAAAGCTTCAGGCAGGACGCATCTTTCCTGAACTGGACTATAAAGATCGCGGGGAACACCTGTTTCGACATGTTAAGAAAGAATGGTCGAACAAAAGCGGATTCGCTGGACGATAACCCGAACCAGACAGATCAATTGCAATCCGAAGAGTCCTCTCCCGAAAAGGAAGTAATCAGGAGCGAGGGTAACCGGCTCCTTTGGGATGCAATACAGAGCTTGCCGATCAATCATAGAACGCCGCTGGTGCTGTTCCATTTTCATGATATGAAGCTTAGAGAAATCGCAGAGATGCTTGATAAACCCGAAGGGACTATAAAATCGAGTTTGCATATAGCCCGCGAGACGCTGCGGCGCAAACTGCAAGGGGTGATTGTCGAAATATGAAGTGCACAGATGCCAGAGAAATTATTCAGAACTTGATGGACGGTGACCAATGCCCTAATGCCAGACTGGCACAAGAACATATAGCCGAGTGCGCAGACTGTCGTGAGTGGAAGTCGGGCATAGACACTGTTATCGCCATGGCAAGTGAGGTAATCGAAGATATCCCCGATATCGATATCTCAGCCGCAGTGATGACGCGTCTGCCGAAACGTCACCCTGCAAGCGTTAGCTGGTCTTTACAAAGACTTGTGGCACTAAGCGCAGCCTGCTGGTTTGCTGGAGCTGCAGTACTTGCCGCCGCCTTGAGTATATTGATGACGGCAACAAACACGCCTTTTGCATCCCTGCCAACAATAGCATACGGATCAGCTAAGAGCCTCGTATCATCTATTCTCGTGATAGTATCGACTATGGGGACTCTCATCAGACCGATTGCTGACATGACAATTGCCGTCCTGCCGGGAATCCGTGATTTTGTGATTACAATAAAACCTTTGATACTGCTTGCAATAGCCACGGATATCGGCTTACTTATAACAGGCTGCCTGATGTGGCAGCAGAGAAAAACAACAACGCTGAGGTTTTTAATTTGACCGGAGGTAGATTCAGCATGAAAACTAGGCTTATCTTGATATTGGGAGCAATCGTCCTGATGGCTAATGCCGTATATGCACAGGACAAGATCGATCTGGCCAAGACATGGCGGTTCAGCACCGATCCGATGAATATCGGACAGAAAAACGGCTGGCAAAAGCCAGGGCTGGATACGTCAAAATGGCGAGACATTAATGCCACAAACACATGGGAAGATCAAGGTGTTACACAATCTAACCCCAATTACAAACCTATGGGAACACCGACTCCATACGATGGTTATGCCTGGTACAGACAGAGTGTCATAATTCCAAACGAATGGAAAGGCAAAAACTTCTTTCTGAATCTGGGTAAAATTGACGACCAGGACTGGACATACTTCAACGGTAATTTGATAGGTCAAACGACTACGTTTGAAGACCCTTACCTGGTATTCAGGTCTTACCGAATTCCTCAAGAATTGATTAAGTTTGGGCAGCCGAACCTGATAGCGGTGCGCGTGCTGGATTTTGGTGTAAGTGGAGGAATGACATCCGCTTTTCAGTCTATTACTTCAAGCAGATATGAAGCTACTTCTGATAACACCAAAGTAAATCAGCAGAATGACGAAGACAAAGTTCAGGTCCAAGGCAATGTCGTGGTGGAAAAAGGTGAGACCGTCAAAGATGCAGTCGCTATAACGGGCTCTGTGACGGTAAGAGGGCATGTCACGGGCGACGCAACGGCTGTGATGGGCAATGTAATAGTTGAAGACGGTGGAGTGGTCGACGGTTCAGCGGTAACCGTTGGAGGAAGAATCATCCAGAGGGATGGCGGCGTTATCAGAGGCTCCACAACATCGGTCGGAGGATGGAGTGGATTCACGGCTATTCCATGGGGACTGAGTTGCTTCGGTTTGCTGTTTGGAATATGGGGCAGAATAGCTTATGCCTTGATTATGGCAGCACTGGCTGCACTGATAGTGGCTTTATTCCCAGCAAGAATGGAACAAATTTCTGCTGTTGTCATAGAGCAGCCGGGAAGGTCCGCACTGTATGGAATTATCGGTGGGCTGCTAATAGTGCCGATAGGAATGGTCTTGTTATTTACCATTGTCGGTATCCCACTCGTGCCTTTAGAAATACTGTTGGTTATCATTGCATTTCTTGTTGCTCAAGTATGCGCCGGACTTGCGGTCGGTGAGCGGGTAATATCCGCAATGAACAAGCCAGCCCTGCCTCCTGTGCTTGCCGCTGCTATAGGTGTATTGCTGCTGGGGATCGTCAAGCTGGTTCCGTTTGCAGGAGGCCTGCTGGCATTCGTGCTGTATTTGCTGGCATTCGGCGCAGTCATTATGACCGGCTTCGGCACCAAGAGAGAGTGGTTTGCCGACAGGTTCCAAAGGCGTGCGCCTGCTCAGCCTCAGCCGCCAAGCCAGCCGAGTGCACCCGGCAGCAGCATTGAACCGGCTGATAGGCAATAATACCTTTTCCATTAAAGGTCCGGGATTCAAATCCCGGACCATCAAAAATAACCAATAATACGTACATTTGCTTCTTGTGGAGGCGAGGTTTATACCACAAACCCAACTCTTCGCCCGGTCTCAGAGCTCAGTTCTCCGGCAATCTCTGCAGCAACTTTGGCGTTGTTCTCAAGCAGAGCAATGTTAGCTTTGATGGATTCGCCCTTTGTAAGCTCCCCCACTCTGCCGAGCAGATACGGAGTAAGCTCTTTGCCTTTGATCCCCCTCTCTGCTGCTTCAGAGACAGCTTTTTCGATGTGTTCAGCTACTGATACTTCGTCCGACTTCGGTACCGGCACTGCGACTATTGCAGCACATCTAGATCCCACCGCACTTCCGGAAAGCTCCAATATCTTGATAAACTCGCATGCGCTCTCTAATTTCGGAATAGAGACGCCTGTGGAAGATGAATAAAATGCAGGCATCTCGGAGGTCTCATAGCCGTATACTGGCACGCCATGGGTCTCCAGCCACTCCGCTGTGGCGGAAATATCGAGCACTGCTTTCGCTCCGGAGCAGACGACTATAATCGGCGTTCTGGCCAGTTCCCAGAGATCGGCGGATATGTCGAATGTCTCAGACGCGCCTCTGTGCACCCCACCTATTCCGCCAGTGGACATTATGGGTATGCCAGCAGTCGCGGCGATTCGCATGGTGGCCGAGACTGTGGTTCCGCCATCGATCTTTTTCGCGAGAGCGTAGGGAATATCGCGAACGGCAAGCTTGGCAGCGCTCCCCTCAGCAAGCTTTTTTATCTCATCTTCAGTAAGGCCGACCCTGACCTTTCCATCGATTATGCCGATTGTGGCGGGGACCGCTCCGGCATCTTTTACAGCCTGTTCCATGGCAAGAGCAGTCTCGACATTGACAGGTGAAGGCAGGCCCTGCGCAATTACTGACGACTCCAGCGCAACAACCGGCTTATTTCTATTTAGAGCACAACTGACTTCATGTGATATATCAAGTGGATTTTTCATAATACCTCCGAGCGTTCAACAAACGTAATATATGTTATACGCATGCCACTCATACTCCTGCATCAAACACACTGCGCCGAGGGCACTTGAGGATTGCCGTCCCCTCGTGATACAATCGCGACAACGGAACATATAAATAATTGGAGGCAACAAATGGCTCTTGATAAATACGGATACTTTTCGGATAAGGAAAAAGAGTTCGTCATAACTCGGCCCGACACCCCCGCGCCGTGGGTCAACTATATGGGCAACGGCCACTATTTCGGGCTGATCTCTAATACGGGCGGCGGTTTCAGCTATTGGAAAGACCCCAGAGACAGCCGGATCACACGGTTTCGATATAACTGCCTGCCGTGGGACAGACCCGGCAGATATATCTACCTCAAAGATTTGGAAGATAATTATTGGAGCCTTTCCTGGCAGCCGACTGCTCATAAACCAGATGAGTATGAGTGCCGTGTCGGGATGGGATATGAAACCATAAAGATGCTGTATCGCCAGGTACGAAGCGAAGTCACATATTTCGTGCCGCTTGATGATGACCTCGAGATATGGCTGGTCAAGGCAAGGAATGAAGACGTTGAACCTAAGCGCCTTGGCGTGACTTCATATGTGGAACTGTGTCTGGGCCATGCACTGGTCGATCTCATAAATCAGCCAAACGATCAGCACTTCAATATAGTGAACTTCAATCGCGAAGACAACGCGATATACGCCACAAAAAACTATTGGGTGACGCACAAAGGTGTTTCGGTCGAGCAGCCGAATGAGGCATGGGACCGTTATGTATTCTTCACCAGCGACCTGCACGTCGAGAGCTGGGATGGCTCCAAGGATGCCTTTATAGGGCCGTGGAGAAGTGAGGAAAATCCCATCGGTGTCGAGAACGGCCTGCTCTCCAATACAAATATAACCGCAGGTGACGCATGCGCGGCTCTGCAGGGCGAGATACTGCTCGAACCTGGCCAGGAAGTCGAGTTTGTAGTGATGATGGGGTGCGTGGAGGCGAAGGGCTATCGCGAGAAGTCGCTTCCGCTGATGGCGAAATATCGCTCTCCTAAGGATGCACATGCCGCTCTTGCGAAAGTGAAGGCATACTGGGAGGATTATCTATCTTCCGCTATCGCCGATACGCCGGATGTCGACCTGAACCGCATGATCAATATCTGGGGCAAACGCCAGTCCTGGGTGACTTTTAACTGCAACCGAAACGCCGGTTATTACCATGGCGGGCTGCTCTATGGAGTCGGGATGCGCGATCAGTGCCAGGATATGATGGGGCCTATTATCAGTGACCCGAATGCTGTCGCCGAAAGGCTCCTGGAAGTGCTTAAGCACCAGTTCCAGAACGGCAGCACTTTGCACAACTATTTTAAGCTCACCGGGCAGGGCGAGAGGACCGGTCACTCGGACACTCCGCTCTGGGTCCCGCTTGCAGTAATAAACTACCTCAAAGAGACTGGCAACTTTGACTTTCTGACAAACGTGGTGCCTTTCCAGGATGGTGATGAAGCAGACGTCCTCGGCCATGTAATCCGCGCATGCGATTATGTCCTAAGCCAGCTCACGGAAGACCATCTTCCAAAGTTTGGGCCGGGTGATTGGAACGACACCCTGGACTACGTAGGTCGAAGGGGCAAGGGCGAGAGTGTATGGGTGGCACATTTCCTGTGTTATATCCTGCGCGAGACTGCCGGGATGCTCGATGTTATTCGCAAAAAGAGCTGTTGTCCTGGCGCTGAGTATGTAGATGAGACCGCCACGAAATATCGCAGGGAGTATGACCTGGTGAGAGATGCGATCAATGATAAATGCTGGGACGGCAACTGGTATATCCGTGGCATTCGTGACGACGGAGATGTCATCGGGTCGAGTAAAAACCCCGAAGGTAAGATATTTATGAATGCGCAGAGTTGGGCGGTGATTTCCGGTGTCGCAGACAAGACGAGAGGTAAGCTGGCATTGGACTCTGCTGACAGACTGTGTATAACTTCAAGAGGGCCAAAGATTTTATCCCCAAGTTATACACAGCTTGACGAAGGTATAGGCTTGGCCACCAGATGCGTGCCCGGCAAGAAAGAAAACGGCTCAATCTTCAATCATGTAGCTGCCTGGGCGATCCTCGGGAACCTTGTGCAGGGTAACGGCAATAGAGCGTATGACTATTACCGAAAAACTTTGCCAATGGTGCAGTCGCATGACCCGGATGTGTATAAGATGGAGCCTTATGTTTATGCAGAGTATGTCACCAGCGACGATCATCCCACTTTCGGACAGGCCAGCCACTCATGGCTTACAGGATCAGGAGTATGGATGTTTAGGGACGCGCTGGACTATATTTTGGGCGTCCGCCCGACATATGACGGTCTGATTATAGACCCGTGCATACCCGAAGCTTGGGACGGATTCAAAGTGACGCGCAAGTTCAGAGGGGCGACATATGAGATAGAGGTCAAGAATCCCAAGCATGTGCAGAAGGGCGTAGAGAGACTGGAAATAGACGGCCGTATAATCGATGGTAATATCTTGCCGCAAATTGAGAAAGGGCGCACGGCAAAAGTGGTGTGCGTGATGGGCTAGCATGTATTTTTCGATTGTACGACGTATCTTGGGGATGTCAACTGAAAAGGAACATATAACGAGCAACCATAGTCAACTCAGATATCCATATATCAGGGGGTATTTAATGAAGAGTTATACCGGCATTTTGTATATTTTGGCGGTTTTTACCGGGCTGCTTTGTGCTACCAGTCAACCGTGCAGCGCAACCGAAGTATGTAAGAGCGCTACTATCACACTTAAGCACATCCAGCCCAGCGCTGCCATGTGGAGTTTAGAAATAATCAGCTTTAAGGACTACTCGGAAGGTAAAATATCGACCTGGCAAGCAAATAAGGAAGCGTCTGCAAAGCTGGAACTGGCTGGAATCAATTCAGTTGAGCCAAAGGATAAGGAACACATCCTGGTGATCAGTGGGAATAGCACATCTGTAGACAAGCTCGTAGAGAAGATCAAACAGATGGATATTCCGCCAAAACATGTCCAGGTAAAGGCTGAAATCATTGAAATGAATGATGCTGAAGCCAACGAGGTCGACAGCGGCTGCAGCGGACCGGGTTTGGTCGCTAAACTGCGTTCGCTAGTCAGCGAGTCACGCGCACGCATCGCGAATGAGCCCATCATCTCTACAATTACGGACATGCCTGCGGCACTAAATATATGCTCTCAAGAAAAGGGCATTCAACACGAAACGCAAATCCACGTTATTATGCATATCAATGAAAATAAAACAATCTCTGTGAGCGCTCAAATTGCTATTGTAAATACCAGTGAAATGCATACTACCGGACATACTGTGAGAAGCCATGTCGATTTGAAAAATGGTGAGAGCGTTGTCTTACCCGGCCATGGTGGTGATGCGGATAGAATGAAGTTTGTAATATTGACAGCAAAATTGCTGTAGTGATCAGATCAGTAATCGAGCAGCTTCTTGATCGATAGAGCATTCTCGACCGCATAGCCCATGTAGTCGTTATTGAAATAGATATACACGTCACCATTCTTGAGGAAATTTTCGATATGGCGGGCGCATGAGTTAAGGTGACCCTGGGTATATTTGCCGTGGGTCGCCTCGCCGCCTGAATGCATGCGGATATATGTAAAGTCGCACGTGCTCTTCATATGCTGCGGCAGGCCAGGGGCGTCCATGATGCAATACGCGACGTGATAATCGGCCAGCATGGACCAGAGCAGATCGTTATGCCATGACTCATCTCGAAACTCAAAGACATGGCGGACGTCTTTAGGTAAAATCTGCAGAAAATACTCCAGGCGGTCCAGGTCCATTTTCCAGTTGGGCGGAAACTGATATAGAATTGGCCCGCGCTTATCGCCAAGACCCACCGAGTGCGTCAGGAGCCTGTTTAGAGGCTCCTCCGGCTCCTTAAGACGCTTTATATGTGTCAGATAGCGGCTGGCCTTAACGGCAAAAGTAAAGCCATCTGGAGTCTGGTCCCGCCATTTCTCGAAGGTAGACTCCTCGGGGAGTCTATAGAAAGAGTTATTTATCTCAACAGTATCGAATACACTCGAATAATACTCCAACCACCTGCTCTGCGGCAGATCATCGGGATAGAATCTTCCTCGCCAGTCGCTGTAGTTCCAGCCGCTGGTTCCGCAGTATAGCTTGGTCATATAATTTGGTGTATAGGGTCAGGATTCGGAAATCCTGACCCAGGTTTGAATTTTTATCACGGAAGCACGAAAACTCGAAAAAGATACCGGATTTCGTGTTTTCAGCCTTTCGTGTTTTCGTGATTGAAATCATCCGGCTGCTTTATGCTTTTTACCCGCTTATTGAAATACGAGCGTTCCAACATGACCCTATGCCCGCATTTAAGGCATTTTATTCCGATATCGGCTCCGGTCCTCACAATTTCCCATTCGTACGACCCGCAGGCATGGGGCTTGCGCATAGTCGCAATGTCGCCGACGTTCATCTTGCCTTCTCCAGCCAGTCCACAAGCTTTTGCATCTCACTAGGCATAGGCGCCTCAAATGAGAGCCGATTGCCACTTGACGGATGATCGAACGAAAGGCAGTACGCATGCAGCGCCTGGCCGTGCAGCGCTTCGATCAACTTCGACAGCTCACCCTGTTCAAGCTTGCTGTATGACGATGGTATCGCGCGCTTTGATCCGCCATATGTGGGGTCGCCGACGACGGGATGGCCTATAAACGAACAGTGAACCCGAATCTGATGCGTCCTGCCTGTATCCAGCTTAGCCTCAAGGAGTGTAAAGCCTTTGAAGCGACCAACTACTTTCAGATGGGTTATAGCTTCGCGGGCAGTATACCGATTGGTGTCCTTGATGATCGACATCTTCTGGCGGTCTGTAGGATGACGGCCTATGGGGGCATCGACCACGGCGTCATTGAACTTAGTCTCGCCCCAGACCAGAGCCATATACTTGCGTTCAACTGTGCGCTTTTGGATCTGATGCTGAAGAGACTGATGCGCAGAGTCTGTCTTGGCGACGACCAACAGGCCGGTGGTGTCCTTGTCCAGACGGTGGACAATCCCCGGCCTCTCAACGCCGCCAATGCCCGAAAGATCGTTGCTGTGGGCCAGTATAGCGTTGACAAGCGTCCCATGCTTGCTGCCTGGCGCGGGATGGACCGTCATGCCCCTGGGCTTGTTTATGACCATTATCTGGTCGTCTTCGTAAACAATATCCAAGGGAATATTTTCGGCTGCTACCTGCATAGGCTCAGCCGGAGGAATATCGACGCTGATGTTGTCACCGTAAATGACCTTGTAGTTGGCGCGATGAGGTAATCCGTTGACCAGCACATTGCCGTCAGTGATGAGCTTTTGAATATAAGACCTGGACACGCCGTCAATGCGCTCGGCAAGATAGACGTCCAGGCGGGGGTTATTGGTTTCTTCTACAGTAAAATTATGCTTATCCACGAATCATTAGTTCGACGGAAGCTTCGGAAAAACCTGCGTACAAGATAAGAGCCAAGTTTACAGGGATCGCAGTTGCCCCGAACTCCCTAATTAACCTGGCTCAACGTCCGTGCCGACCCGATTTACGGGCCCGTGTTGGAGAAGGACCATTCGGATCCCCCATCGTTTGCTGACTTCGCCGATTGTTTTTGACCCGCGAGGAGCAGCCTTTTCCCAACCACACCACACAACTGGTCGGACACTTAATATTTACCCATCCGCTACAGTTATTCCTCTGCTCTGGGTAAAATCAGGTAATTGTGCTTAAGTCGGAGAGTTGAAAGCGGAAGGCTGAAAGTGGAAAGTCCAGAGTTCGTTTTTATCCCTCCAGGTATCCCTACCTGGAGGGAATGCCAAATGCGTAACTCGCCTCCTGCAAAGATGCCTGGAGGGATGACTTTTTTGACGTTGTGACGTGCAGACGTTATGACACAGTGACGTCATCTAAATGATCGTATAGCTTTAGAGTGGATGGTATAGTAAAGAGCGCAGACCAGGCTCGCCGCTCCTGCGATTGTTACAGCGTTTTGCACACCCATATGCTCGGCAAGAAAACCGATCAACAGCGCTCCTATTGGAGAAAGCCCGGAAAGCACAAATATGCGCAGGCTGATAACTCTTCCGCGCAAGTCGTTGGGGGCGGCTTCCTGGATTATGCTGTTGGAAACGGCCATAAAGAGCATGGAACCGAGCCCGGTCATCAGAAGAAACAGCAGGGCTATATGATAGTTACCGCTCCTGCCGAAAGCCAGCAGGCTCAGTGCAGAGAGAATGCCGCCGAATAAGACCAGTGTGCGCTGTCTGAAATGATGGCCGAGCGCTGTGGTGCCCACGGCTCCCAACAGCGCACCAACTCCCATGGCAGCCATAAGCATACCGAGTCCCTTGGGTCCCATGTGATAAACCTGGTCAGCGACGACAGGCATTATAGTACTCATCTGGCCGCCAAAGAGACCGGATATACCGGTCATGAGCAGAAGATCGCGCAGCAGATTCGAGTGATATGCATGCGATAAACCCTCTCGAATCTGTATACCCATAGGGCCGGACTGCGCACTGCTCTTGAACCCGTGTTCCGTCATCATAATCAATGCCACAAGGGCCGCTACATAGCTTATGGCGTTGATTAGAAAGCAGTTGGCTGTCCCAACCGCCGCCAATACTACGCCTGCAAGCGCAGGCCCGATTACTCTTGCGCCGTTAAATGCAGTTGAACTCAGAGAGACTGCGCTGAGGACGTCGTTCTTATCGCCTTCGACCATATCGACGATCATGGACTGCCTGATTGGAGTATCCAGCGCATTTACCGCGCCGATAAAGATTGCGAGGATAATTATATGCCAGACCCGGACCAGCCCGGTATATGTCAGCGCTGCCAGAATAAAAGCCTGAATCATAGCGAGGGCTTGGGTAATAATGACAATTTTACGCTTGTCGAACCGATCCGCTATGGCTCCGGCAGGCAGGCCTATGATCAGCGTCGGCAGTGTTCCGGCTGCGCCGACAATACCCAAGTCCAGCGCGGAACCGGTGAGTTTGAGGACCAGCCAGCCCTGCGCAACCGACTGCACCCACGTGCCGGTAAAAGATATTACCTGACCGATCCAATAGAGCGTATAGTTACGATGCTTGAACGCGCGCAATCCCTGCGGACCGCGCCAAGGCTTACCAACAGCAGGCTTATCAATAAAATTAGGAGTCTGCAACTTATTAGGCATTGAAATATTAAAATCGCCGGAATTCGGATGTTGCGATCTGTAACCGTGGGTTCCTGTTCCGCCATAACTTGCAATAAATAAAAAGGCCGGGGTCTTCTCCCAGCCTTAGGCACAACTCACAACTCACAACTTGTAACGCGAAATTACGCGTGCCAGTCAACGTTCGTGACTTCCTTCGCGTGAGCCTCGATAAACGCTTTTCGCGGCTCCACCTGATCGCCCAACAGGACCGTAAACATTTCGTCCGCCTCGATTGCGTCCTCTACATTAACCTGCGCAAGCGTGCGTGAATCGGCATCCATGGTGGTATCCGCAAGGTCTTCGGCGTCCATCTCTCCAAGACCCTTGAAACGGGTGACTATCGCGTCTTTTTTATTCGAGAGAGAGCGGAGTATGTCATCGCGCTCCGCATCGTTTTTGGCGTAGAATATTTTGTCCTTGCCGGCCTTTATTCGGTAGAATGGAGGCTGCGCGATATAAATGTGGCCATCATCCACAATCGGCTTCATATATCTGAAGAAGAACGTAAGCAGCAGCGTGCATATGTGGCTGCCGTCGACATCCGCATCAGTCATGATAATGATTTTGTCATAGCGGAGTTTTGTCTTGTCGAATGTTGCGCCGTTGCCGTTTTTCTTGCCGTTGCCATTTTCACTGACGGCCTCGACCACATCGAGATCGAGCTGATCATCTTCGCTGTCCATTGAAGAGTGCGTAATACCTGTGCCCAGAGCCGCTACAAGCGATTTTATCTCTTCATTTTCGAGTGCCCTGTCCAACCGAGCTTTCTCGACGTTCAGGATCTTTCCCCTCAAGGGCAAAATCGCCTGATTATGCCTGTTTCGACCCGCCTTGGCATTGCCGCCTGCGCTTTGTCCCTCGACAATGAACAACTCACACTTCGCTGGATCACGTTCTATGCAGTCGGCAAGCTTACCCGGCAGCGAGGAGTTCTCCATCGCGGACTGGCGCTTGACCATATCGGCAGCTCTGCGTGCGGCGTCTCTGGCTCGGTGAGCAGTAAGAGCTTTGTCTATAACCCTCCTGGCGCCTGTCGGGTTCTCTTCCAGAAACTCGGCTAGTTTCTCGCCGACTATCGAATTAACTACGCCGTCTATTTCACCATTGCCCAGCTTGGTCTTGGTCTGTCCCTCGAACTGAGGCCGAAGCAGCTTCACTGAGATAACAGCCGCCAGACCCTCGCGCACATCATCACCCGTAAGGTTCGGGTCCTTTTCCTTGAGCATATTGTTCTTGCGAGCATAGTTATTGAGGACCCTGGTGAGAGCAGTCTTGAAACCGGAAAGGTGCGTGCCGCCCTCTTGAGTATGGATGTTGTTTGCATAGGTCAGGATATTTTCCTGGAAAGACTCATTATACTGAAGCGCGACCTCGACTGACGCCTCCTCGCGCTCACCGGAGAAATAGACGACCTTATGCAGCGGGTTTTTGTTGCGGTTAAGGTTCTCAACGAACTCGGCAACACCGTTTTCGTAGTGGAAGACCTTGATCCTGGTCTCATCATCCTCGGCCTGCTCATTGGTAAATGTGATCGTTAAACCCTTGTTGAGATACGCAAGCTCTCTGAGACGGCTCACAAATACATCCGGGTGATAGACGATCTCGCCGAATATCTCAGAGTCGGCCAGGTAAGTTGTCGTTGTGCCTGTACCCTCGGCCTTGCCGATTTCTTTAAGAGGAGCGCAGGGCACACCACGCTCATAACGCTGGAAGTAACATGTCTCATTCCTGCAGACTCTCACTTCGCACCATTCCGAAAGAGCGTTTACAGCCGAAACACCGACGCCGTGAAGCCCGCCTGAAACCTTATAGCCGCCTCCACCGAACTTACCACCCGCGTGGAGCATGGTCATGGCAACTTCAACGCCGGATACACCGACTTCACTATGGATATCTGTAGGTATGCCTCTACCGTTGTCAACGACTTTGACCGTATTGTCCGCGCACAAAATCACTTCAATGTGCGTGCAGTAACCTGCCAGATGTTCATCAATACTATTATCAACAACTTCCGTAAACAGGTGGTGAAGCCCACGCGAACCGGTGTCGCCGATATACATAGCCGGTCGCATGCGGACAGCTTCCAGACCCTTTAAGATCTGTAGATTATCGGCATTATACTTAGGCTCACCTTTCCGGCGTTTTTTACCAGTCTCTTCGAGGTTTTCTCTCTCGTCCATGTCATCAGCCATGCGGTTATGTTTGCTCCTATGGGTGTATAAAAAAGAGGTATATTATACTTTTTGAACAGTTAAATTATAGCACTGCGGGGAGCTTGGGGTCAAGCTCGGCGACGGGTATCAACGGGCAATCCAAGCTCCCTTAACCGCCGTCTCATAGCCCATGTCGAGACTCCGAACCGCTCGGCCATTATGCTCAGCCTGCAGGTCGGATTGTGCACGAGTTCGTCATAATGACGCCGGACCATGTCCTCAGGCATCAGCAGCAGAGCCGCGAACCTGTCACATGCGCGCTCCATTATGGTGCGCCTGGTTTTGTTCGTATCCAGAAAGAACAGTCTGCATTCGCCGGATATTCGACTGCCGAGGAGATGATGGCCTATCTCGTGCGCTAGGGTAAAGCGGCGGCGGGCCGGTGAAATGGTGTAGGAGTTGTTGATTGCGATCACAGGAGGAGCACAGGGCAGACGCAGATATACGCCGTCGATCTCGGCAACGAAGTCTCGCTCGTGCACATCTATGCCTAGCCTTGCCGCTACCAGACCCAGGTCTACAGGCGGTTCAAGCGACAGCGTCTTCCACGCCTTGTATGCGTAAAGCTCCGCCTCATCCTGAAAATGGAGCCTGGACAACTAGTTGCCGCCTTTTGTTGAGTAGCGCTCTTCCATCTGCTTTACGAAGTCGATAATCTGCTTCTTTCCCGCTTCGGGAATGCTCTCCTGACCACGCAGCGCAAACTCAACAGCCTTAACCGCATCCATCTTGGATGGGTCGGCGGCGTAACCGGCAGCGGTGCGCAGGTCGTTTTCATCCAGGTCGTCAAAGCATGCAGCGATCTTGGCAATGACTTCTTCCGATGGCACTCTGCCGTCGGACATATCTTTCCAATATGCGGCGCTGATGCTTGATTTGAAAGCCGCCGCACGAAATGTAAGGCCGTTCCTGTGCAAGAAGGACTTTATCATTTCACCAAATGCGCTTGAAACTCTGCTCATGGCAATCGCCTCCGTTCACTAATAGTAGTTATAGCATGGATACGGACGCATGTCAAGAAAAGAAAATGCAAGAACAAAAATGTGAATTGCGGCGTCTTGTATCATGAAGACATATAATTATTGGAGGATTGTTCTATGTCGTTAAGGGTTGTTGGCATCATTGCGCTGATATTTGCTTCGACCGGCGCTGGGGCTAATGGTCTCGGTATTCACAAAATGATGGTTGGAGACAAGGTCCTTGAAGTGGTCCAGACCCGTCAGCTTACTTTTCGCAGCGACGGCGATGTCCAAAGCATTACCATATCTCCCGACGGCAAATATGTCGCCTATCTGACCATTCAGCCGAATATAGACAGCGACAGCAGGATTGCGCGGCTTTATCTGGTCAAACTCTCCAACGAAAAGTCTATCATGCTGATGGAAGGAAGCCTGCCGGACAACGATTACCCAGACACTTACCAATGGAAGCTGCCTTCATATGTCTATTGGTCGCCAAACAGCAAGTATTTCGCTCTTGATGCCGGGCTGAAAATGGAAGGAAAAGATGATAGCGGCAAACCATATCAGCGCAGAAAAAGCCTGCTGATCTTTGACACGATGGGTGCCATGATCGGATCATATTACATTCCAAAAGATTACTACTACTTCCCCAGCGAATGGAGCCCGGATTCGAGCAAGGTCGCGCTGGTATCTCGCGGCAACAGAGACAGCGATACCGGCGAACGCGACAATAACCTCATTGTGTATGATCTTTACAGCAAACAGGCTCAAACGCTTTTCACCAGCAGAAGCCGCATACCGATGATTGTTACGTGGGCCGATAATGGCAAAAGAATACTCTGTGTTGACAACACCGGTGACGGCGGACGTGTATATCGCAACATCTATATGGATGGACGAGCACCAACTCAAACAGATGTAAAGCCTGAAGAACTCAAATATGATATGCAGAACAGCATTCCATTTGACCTAACCTCCACTGATAACGGCACAGCGATCAAAGAGATAGCGACAGGCAAGACTCTTTGCACTATCAAGGGGTTAAAAGACTATTATGCCTGGGTTATACCCAAGACCAGGTTTGTAAGATATTGGACGCAGCAGGACATGCAAGCTGAACCTGACGGCATAAAAACAAAGCTCTGCTCTTGCTGGTTGGTGTATCCCGAAGGTGAAAGACAAAACCGGGTATGCGTAGCTGTTGCGGATAGAAGTGGAAACGAAGCGTGGAGTGAGAACGGCCTTAAAATGGCGTATGTCAGTGAAGGAAAAGCGTTTGTTACCGATCTCGAATACCGAAAAGCTACACCCAGAGAAAAAGCGGCTGCCGGCATTCAATTGACCGGCGACGAAACCAAGGCGCTCATACTGGAAAACGCGCACCAGATATCGGATGCTATTGAGGCCAGCATCATGAATTCAGAATACTATCCTTCTCAGGATAATTTCATCGAAAGAATAAGTTACCATCTGCGCGATAAGACTGCACTATTGCTGCCCGGCACAGACAAGATGGCTGTAACATACTTCAAACCGGATGATAAATATCATATTGCGAACCCGCCTCCCGCCGACACGATTATCGCAACACTGGATTCGGGCTACGGGTGGAAATTCAATATTTATGCGGACGGCAGGGTTCAGGAGGCGATAAAGTAGACCCTGAGATAGAGGCTTATTCTTTTGCCGCAATAACAGCCGCACCCAACGCACCTACGATCTGAGGTTCATCAGGGACAATGAGTGTCGTATCGAGCCTGGCCTCTATGGCTCTGACTACGCCCGAGTTCTTGGCGACACCGCCGGTCATCACGAACGGGGCTTTGCCTCTGAGCCGGACGACCATGCCGTATATACGCTCGGCGATTGACATATGCAGGCCGCGGATTATGTCTTCCTTAGGCAGACCCTTGGCTACAAGCGCAACAACTTCTGACTCGGCGAAGACCGTGCACGTGCTCGATATTCTAACGTCTTGAGTAGAGAGTTTGGAAAGAGCGCCGAGGCTGGTCAGATCGGCATCCAGAGCGCGAGCCATCACTTCAAGAAACCTGCCCGTGCCGGCTGCGCATTTATCGTTCATCGCGAAGTCTTCAACCCTGCCTTCAGTAGTCAGGCGGATCACTTTGCTGTCCTGGCCGCCTATATCGATCACGCTCATAGCCTCGGGATACAGTCTCCTTGCGCCGACGGCATGGCAGGTGATCTCGGTAACGGCTTTATCGGCAAGATCCGTGCTCGAACGGCCGTATCCTGTGGCTATCACGCGCGATATGTCCGATTTAGTCATCCCGGCGCTTTCGAGAGCAGTTTCATATGCCTTTGCTGCCGCTGTCTCGCTGCTGGAGAGCGTCGGGATTACGGCGTAGGATATGATCTCGCCGTCTTTGAGGATAACTGCGTCGGTAGAAAGAGAACCAATGTCTATTCCGGCTGTGATTTTATTGACTGTCATGGCAGGTTATATTACTCCGACAAATGTGAGAATTGTTCCCATAGTAGAATTGATGAAGCTGGGTAGAATTTCCTTTGTTTTTAACTGTCGCTTGTGTGGTAGCAAGATACCTGGAGGGATAAAATGGTCACATATAGTCCATATGATGGGTAAGGATCTCCGAATCCTTACCCGAGAACCAGTGCCGGATCTCCGAATCCGGCTATTCCAGCAAAGGTTGCGGGGTTCGGAGACCCCAATTCGGCATTAAGGTGGCGATTCGGAGATCGCTACCTATCAGATGGTCGGGTGTTGGTGAACGGCCGATTGCCGACGGCCAACAGCCGACCGGTACAGTAAGCGGCGGCGGACGAACACCACCGGTCCTTCCGCCGCCTGATCCTTACATTTTTCTACTCCTAAAGGGCCGGGACGCCTCCGGCGCCTCCACTGGCCATCGCGGACGTAGACTCGCATAAACCGTCCGTCATAGCCCGTCTCGACGTCGCCCCGAAAGCAACCCCGGCAAGCTCACAAACTATACCCCGCCAAGTACCCCCTTTCCGACACCGGCAGGCAAGACGGGCGAACCCGTCGAAAATAACGCCTCTACCAGACTTTCGGCAGCCCAGCCGACTCCCCCACTGCCCGGACCTGAGAACCCATACTCTGCGATTCACAGTTTCTATCTCCGGCGTCACAGGAGCCCCGTGACTTTGCGCCGCCCGATCACTCGGACTTTGCCCTTGTCGATGTCTACGAAGTGCTCGACGCTTCGGCAACCAGGCAACCATACGGCCTCGAATGCCCAAGATTCAATCTTCTTATGATTGCTGATGAAAACTCAATATTGGACACTGGGCAAGCCGCTTAGGCCCTTAGCTTTGCGTCCTCCGGTTTCCCGGAGTTTGCCATTATCGCGCGCCATAAACTGCGCTGAATATTAAGTTGTATATTCACTTTTCTCTATTCAATTGTCCCTTACACATAGATTATGCCTCTTGAGGACAAAGGCGAACGCTGCACGAATTACCAGTATTGCCGTTATTTTTAATCCTCAATGGCTGCCTTGCGATCCAGGACCTTTTTGAACAGCTCCGGCGGGAACTTGGGCTTGCGGTCATATGTGTAGAGGCCGTTTACCTCTTGCTCTACGTTGGTGAGCTGAGTGTAACAGAGACCCGCGATGTGCGGATTATCCAAAAGCACATCAGCAAGGCCCTTGAACCTGTCACAGAACTCTTTCTCACTCTTAGGTCGCTCGCCATAGCCCCAAGCCTCATCGCCGATTTGAGCCGGGTTCCACCATATGCCGCCGTATTCACTGACGATCATCGGCTGGCCTTCATAATCGGGCTCTATGCCCGGATCACACTTCGGAAGCGTCTTATCGTTTGGATTTTTGGCAAACGGCTCATACTTAGCATTGAATTTTGCAGGGTCCTGTTCATAGTCGTGCAGGTCCCAAATGTCCGTCTTTGCATGAGTGTAACCGCTTGTGTCAAGGAATGGACGTGTCGGATCGAGTTTCTTTGTCAGATCATAGAGTTCCGCAAAAAACGTCGGCTCGTATCTTTCGCCATTAAAGTGAGCTTCATTCAGCGGCATCCACGCAACAATCGACGGATGGTTAATATCGCGAAGGACTTCATCGACCCACTCTCTACGCATATTCTCTCTTGCCTGGGCATGAAACTTTACCGCGCAGCCCCAATCGGGAAACTCGCCCCAGACAATATAGCCGAGTTTGTCCGCCCAATACAGCGAGCGCGGCTCAAATACTTTCTGGTGCAATCTGGCTCCATTGAACCCGCACGCCATGCTTCTCTCGATATCCGCCTTAAGCTCTTCATCCGAAGGAGCAGTGTAGATGCCGTCCGGCCAGAGACCCTGATCTAGGATCAGGCGCTGAAAGACCGACTTGCCGTTGATTAGGATCTTGTCGCCGTCAATGCGGACCTCACGCAGGCCAAAATATGAAGACACCTCATCGATGGTCTTTTCACCATCAGTCAGGCGAAGCTGAAGATCATATAGAAACGGCTTGCCGACCTCCCACAGCACAGGGTCGGGAATATCGAGTGTGACTGAGCTTCTTGTGCTTGCCTGAGATAGTTTGGTCGAAGCTACTACTTTGCCGTCAACCAGCGCTGCAGCTTCCACACTCAACCCGGGGTACGGCTTGATTACATCCACATCAATCACGGCTCGACCATTTGGCGCATCCGGCAGAATTACGAAGTTAGAAATTCGCGACTCCGGCACCGACTCAAGCCACACACTCTGCCAGATTCCTGTGGACCTTGTATAGAGACAGCTATATGAGTGCAGCTTGTCCGACTGCTTGCCGAGAGGCTGCATGTGCGGACGCTCGTCGTCAACCGCGTAGACAACAACCTCGTTCTCGCCGGGCTTAACAGCGTCGGTGATGTCGGCATAAAATGGCGTCCAACCGCCGCGATGAACGGCGACCTGCCTGCCGTTTACCCATACGCGCGACTCATAATCTACCGCGCCAAAATGCAGGAGGAGCCGCTGGCCTGCAAGCGCTTTATCGACGGTGAATGCTCTTCGATACCATACTGCGCCAAGAAAATCAGTATTGGCGATGCCGCTGAGTTTGCTTTCCGGACAGAACGGCACGTTGATCTCAAGCGAAAAATCAACACCGGTCATCCAATTCTTTTCAATGCCGCACTTTGCGGTGTCGATTGCAAACTGCCATTTGCCGTTAAGGCACTGCCAGGCCTTGCGCTCGAAGTCGGGCCTGGGATGCTCAGGTCTGGGTACGCTGTTGGACATATTTAGAATAGTTCCTTTCACATTCTTTATAAGCATCATATCAACCATTAGTCTAGCTGCCTCACATTATATGTCAATACTGCCGAGAAAAATTTATTACGGTAATCACTTGCCCGATAGTGCTGGGTTGACATAAAATTAACGAGTAGTACCAATCAGGAGGGGTTTTTATGAAACTCAATAAGGATAAGGCTGAGGTTTTTGTCCCGGACGGCAAGCCCGAGCAGGAAGCTCTCGCACGCACAACCCATATGGGAATCTCAGCGCACCAGGACGACATCGAGATTATGGCATTCCACGGAATTCTTGAATGCTTTGGTAAGGATGATAAAGCATTTATGGGAGTCGTAGTAACAAACGGCGCAGGCAGCCCAAGAGATGATCTCTATGCCGACTATACCGATGAGCAGATGCAGACAGTCAGACGCCTTGAGCAGAAGAAAGCTGCGTTCGTCGGAGAATATAGCGCGCAGGCTCTGCTTGATTACACCAGCGCTGAAGTGAAAGATTCCAAGAACCAGAACGTGGTTGATGACCTCAAGAAAATTTTCGAACAGGCAAAGCCGGAAGTCGTATATACACACAACCTCGGTGACAAGCACGACACTCACGTAGCGACAGCTATGCATATTGTCAGAGCGATCCGTTCACTGCCTAAAGATGCAAGACCTAAGAAATTGCTCGGCTGTGAAGTATGGCGCGACCTTGACTGGATGACCGACGAAGACAAGATCCCGCTTAATGTGGAAGCTCATGAGAATATCGCGGCAGCAGTGCTGGGTGTACATGACTCACAGATTTGCGGCGGCAAGAGATATGACCTTGCTACACTTGGCCGCAGACGCGCTCATGCTACTTACTTTGCATCACACGGCACTGACGCATGCGCGCTGCTAAACTTTGCAATGGACCTTACTCCTCTTATTGAAGATGACTCGCTGGATATCGTCGAGTTTCTCAAGGGCTACATAAGCAGGTTCCAGGCGGAAGTGGCCACCAGAGTCGGTAAGTTCGCCTAACAAGCTTTTATTGTGAGCGAATTTACCCAGGTGCTGACCTATATTTTCGTGTAACAAGTTTGTCTTGCATAGATCGGCGGGTGAATCTTTTCCCCGCCGATCAGAATTCTCCTCAATAAGTATCCACGCCATACGCCAACCGATTTCTGGGTATCTCTAGTCAGATCAACTACACAAGGAGGTCCGGTTATGGTTCCCGAAGTCAGAAAGTGTAACGTAAACCAGTGTTTCTACAACAAAGACAGTGAGTGCTGCGCTCGCGGGATATTGATCGGCAGCAATGAACCTTTATGCGAGACATTTATGGCCTCTCAACAGCACACGAAACACCAGGGTCAGGCGGAAGTAGGAGCATGCCACATAGACAACTGCCTGTATAACCAGTCCCTGAGCTGTCATGCCTGCAGTGACATAGAGATTGTGCTCAGTAACAATCAGGCGTGGTGCAACACATTCGAGTCTAAGTGAAGCTGAGTTGTGGTGCAGGTGCTGCCCGTTAATTTCATGTAATGCACCCTGCGGTCAAAACCGTGGCAACAACTACACAAAGTCGGCCTTCGCCGACTGGCATCTCCAGTATCCGAAGGGACACTTCGTGTTTTTGTGGCCGTGATTTCAGTCGCACGGTTACAGGCACTCTTTGTATGGGCAGCACCCGAAAGCACGATATTCCCTTTTTCAAGCTAGCGATTCAGACGGGCTAGAATCTCCTGGGCATCACAATTGCCGACATGCTCTTTTGCCCGGATAGCAGACATACCGACTACAGGCGGATATGCCATATCATTCTTCATTCGCGGCTCGACATACTCGATCACGTCAAAGACCAGATGACAGGCATCTTCATAGGTCAAGCCGGTGAGGCGAGAGACATAACGTGTAGCGCGGTCGATCAGTTTGAGGTTGGATGGGACAACATAGATCATATAATTGCCCATCACGCGCCCGAGGCGGACCATAATGCACGTCGAGAGAGCATTTAGCAGCATCTTCACCCCGGCCCGCTTTATCCCATAAAGTAAAAACTCATCGCCGATTGAAGGCAAAGTAACTGATGGTGAACCTGCAAGACGGTCACATGCTTGTATGAAACCGACCTTCGCACCTGATTCAAGGACAGACTGCGCTGCCGCCTGAAAAGACTCATCGCCGTCATCAAGGACAAATATGGCCGCGTCACCCTGACCAAGAGGACGCAGGTCCATTCCATCCCGGCCTATCCTGAACCTGTAAATCTCGCTAAGAGATATTCGCTTGATGACCTCATATCGGTGCGAGGAGTCGATATCACCGACCATCTCACGGACCTGATCTTCAGACCATTCTACTGCCCGCAGTTTTCGCTTTAGCAGCCTTTGCCATGCGTCGGTTGTGGTCTTGCCGGGAGTAAACAGAAATGCCCACGAATCGGACGCGCTCGGGTCATCCCACTTCTTGAACGGCGGGATGCAAAATGTGGGTGAACGCTCGGTCGTATCTGTAAGCACATCTATTGCCAATTGGTCGGCGAAGTAGTTGACCTTGCCGCCAGAGCGATAGACCGATTCTTCCATCTCGACCAGGTCTGCAAGTTGACGCAACGTCTGCTCGGAGCGCAGGGCTGAGAGCATGCTTTCCAATGATTTGAGGAATTGGTGGGGGATATTTGCCTCTTCCATGGCTGTTATCCGATCTAGATTCCTCACTACAATCTCAAGTATAGTCACCATTACGCAGAGTTGGATTGTGGTAGCCTGCATGCGGGTTGAACCTGTAATAGCCATCGGGCCGGTCGTCAGGTTTATCTTCTCTATCCGTGGCTCGTCTATGATCTCACGCGAACGCTCGACATGTTCGCGCAGGATATCATCCGGATTGTTGTATACGAAATATACCTTTGCGCCGCTCTCCAGGGCTTGCCAGGCTGTGCCTATGACCCATGAAGTCTCGCCGCCTTCGGTTATGGCAAAAACGACATCATTCGGTCCGACTCCGGCGTCTGCAATCTGACGCCTGCCGAACTCGGTGATATCCTCAAAACCCTCTACAGACTTGATCAGAGCGAAGTCTCCGCCCGCCATAAGACTGACTGTGCGGTCTTCCCATTGTGAGCCCCTGCCCTGCCAAAAATCCCGCCATATGGAGTCTATTAGTATGCTTAGTCGTCCGGTTGCGCCACACCCTGTGAAGAAGATCCGTCCGCCGGATTGCAGAGACTTTGTGACCACATCAGCTATCTCATTCGAGCGACCTGACTCGACCCATTCGCGATACTTCGCAACCACATCTTCATCGACCTGGAAGAGCAGGTCGAGCGCAGCGCCAATGTCCTCTTGCGCCACTTCGCTCAGGTTCGCCGTAACCGGATGAGATGACTCAGTCACAAGCTCGCCCAGCCTGAACTGGCCGCTAATTTCGAGAAACTCTTTCGCACGAGCACGCGCAGTATCACTTATTATCAACTTCTTATCCATTGCATCCCTGCCGCATTCATACTCGTCACTCCATCTGAAAAGTGGACATCGACTAAATGTGATTTCTTTAGGTTTACATGCACCGAGTCAACTATATCCTCATATGGATATACATAAATCTTATCGCCTGCGCGCTCTACCCGGCAGTTCCATGCGCCAAAGCTGCCGTCCTTGCGCTCTATCACGTATGCAGATGTCAGAGCTACTTCTTCCAGGCACTTGAAGTGCTCGTGCACGTCATTATCGCAGCAGCCGCCTTGGTCCCAGTAGCCGCCGGTGACCGTATCGGGCGGAGCTTTCCACCAGCCGCTGATCATATCCACATACTGCTCGCCTATCACACGCTCGCGCCTGGCACCAGAGCCCGGATTGTCATCATCCTGATCCCAAACGCTCGCCCGTATATACGGATCGACAACGAACGCCCAGCGAAGCTCGCCTGAGTCCGAATCGATCATCTGAACACACGCGCCGAGGGTCTCCATTGTCTGCCTAAGCAGGTCTTCACTGCCGTTGAGAAGATAGAGATACCATGTGGCATACGTTTTCCACGAAGACCAGCCGTGCGGAGATGTGATCATGTTCTGGTCGATGAGGACATCATACTGAGCCTCCCAGAAGCGCAGAGTACAGCCGGTCATGCGGGCATCCGGAACGATCGACTGCTCCAAACACCGATGTCTGCTTAGCAGATCGAGAGCGGCTTTCGTGTATTTATCGCGGCAGCTCTTGTCATCCTGAAGCAGGGCGAACAGAGCTAGCTGAAGGGCTGAACAGGATATCATGCCGTCTTCAAATGTTGCCTCACCCTCCGTGCCTATGTTGTCTCCCAGCCTCTGGAGATTATCAACAGCAGCCTTTGCAGAGGCCATGTGCCTCTTGTATTTATATTCCCAGTCCGAATTATCAACGGTCAGTTCTTTTTCAATCAGAGCAAGCTCGATGATGGACTTAGCAGCGTATATAACACATGTATAGTGGCCGCCGTTCTGGCCTTTGTATGAGCCGTCTTTGTGCTGATGCGTTATTATCCAGTCGGCAAGCTTTGCCGCAAGCTCAAGATCGGCTATATTTCCCTTGGCCTGGTAAAGATCGGCGAGCATGCTGATCATGGTGCAGGTGTTTTGGATTCGATCCGGCAGCAGTGTCGGAACACCGCTTTGGGTATCGAACATCAGCGGCAGGATGGTTCTGAAGTTGGCTTCTGCCTGCGCATCAAGCTCATGATCGGCGAAATGGCGCAAGGCAAGAAAACTTGAAAAGTGGCCGTACCAGCTCTCGCAGCAGCACGACGCTTTCTGTGGTTTCTCCACTGCGGCTACACGCGCCTGCTTTAGATACCACGACCATGGATGGCGCACATAGAGCCTCGCCTGCGAAATCTTGCCGGAGTCAGAAGCAGCGGTGAGAGTATATTCCCCCGCTCTCTCGGGCACAGTGAAATTACCTGTATCGAATTTTACGCTTTCACCATCCGGGCCGGTAATTTGTAAATTGACCGGATCATCGCAATAGACACGTATATTGGTAGACTCGCCCTCAGCCAAAATGTAACGGTCCGCATCCAGCATCGGAGCGGAGCACACTTTCGCCAGCACCGGCTTGATATCCGCCAAATCGCTGACTGGGATGAGAGTTATTGCCCATGACTTCGTCTCGCCCGCGGCCAGTTCACCTAAGTCCTGAGGATGCCTGGCTGGCAGTGGCAGAGAGTTCATCAGGTCAAGATTGAGTGTGTAGACCCTGTGGCCCCAGTCGCTGTCCGGCGAGTCCCCTGCCCTGTTATAGTCCAGGCTCCAGGAAGCAACCGGCTCGGGTGAGCCTATGCCGAGTATTGCGCCCTCTGGACTCATAGCATAACCCCAGAAGTGTGTCTTCTCGCACCTCAGTAGAGTCGGGAAGAGCTTTTGGTTCCACTCAGGCCGGCTCTGCATATATGTATCCAGACCTAACTTCAGACCAGCTTTGACAGGTATAAACGGCGTTCTGCCATGATTGGCAATTGCGGCAGTGATAACAAGTCTATCAGATAAGAGCGCATAATCTATCGAGAAAGAGATGGGGCCTTCGCCGCCTTCAAAATGCATAACTGAACCGCTCAGGACTATTTTATGCTTACTACCGTCCCACTCGCCATACCACTTGGGTCCGGCATATTCATTCTCGCGAAAGTCAAAGTGTTTTGATCCGATTATCAGAGATTTTATACAGCCCGAGGCAGACAGTTTAAGAGGCTCTTTCGGCATGCAATCAGATTCCTTTCTCATTTACCAAGCATGAAAAAGTATACGTTGATGCGCTTGACTAAGCAATAGGCCGCAGAGCAAACGTATCTAATTTCTGTTGGGGCAGATTTGCAATCTGACCCCTTTTGGGCTATCTCGGTATCTGTGATCCCGTTAACCGCTAAGCCTGCATATAAGCGCTAGGTAGTGGCATCAGAGATGCCATTTGGCCCTTTTCGGCGCAGATTATAAATCTGCCCGAACAAAGCGGAGACATATTTCTTAAGATGCGTTTGCCCTGAAGAGGCCGGTTTGTAATGTATGCAAGGCCCACACCATATGGCATGGGCCCTACATAATATCACCATATCACCAGGTTAGTATGCAAGACGCCTAGCGGACTGCGGATTCACCCATCTCGCGGGTGCGAATCCTCATTGCGTTGTCGACTTTGTATACAAATATCTTACCGTCGCCGATCTCGCCTGTCCCGGCTGAATCGGCTATGGCTTTCATTACGTCATCGACCATATCGTCCATAACAACAGTCTCGATCTTAACCTTATCCAGCAGGCTTACTACATATTCCTGGCCGCGATAGTGCTGAGTGCGACCTCTCTGCTTGCCGCTGCCCATCACATGCGAGACCGTGATTCCCATCAGCCCCAGGTCATCCAGGGCGGCCTTGACTTCATCCAACTTGTTCGGTCTGATAATCGCTTCGATCTTTGTCATGTCTGTATCCTCTCTTATCTCATCTCGAATTCAGGATAGGCAAGAACGCCGGTCTCAGGCATATCCAGTCCGGCAAGCTCATCTTCCTTGCTTACACGCATCGGAATGATATAGCTCATAATCTTGAAATATATGAAGCTAAATCCGAACGCCCATACCAGGAGTGTAGCCACTGCAATCAACTGGACAGTTAGTTGATGCATTCCACCACCGTGAAACAGACCAGTGATACCATTGAAAGCGCCGTCTGCAAAAAGTCCCACGCTGATAACACCGAATAGACCACAGACTCCATGCACTGATACAGCTCCGACCGGGTCGTCAACATGAATCTTGTCGATAAACGCAACACTCACACATACTAGGATACCTGCTATTCCACCGATGATGCAGGAGTCAACACAGTTTACAAACGCGCAAGGTGCGGTGATAGCAACCAAACCGGCAAGCATGCCGTTTGCGCCCATTGTCGGGTCGGGCTTGCCGCACTTGAACAGCATATAGATTACAGCGGTCGCCAGTCCAAATGCGGAAGCCAGCATTGTATTGGTGGCGACCATTGCGAACCTCAGATTGTTGCCGCCTGATGCGCCGAGTGTGCTGCCCGGGTTGAAACCGAACCATCCGAAAGCCAGAATCAATGTTCCGAGAATCGCCATCGGGATGTGATGACCGGGTATGGCGTTTGCGCTGCCGTCTCTGTTAAACTTACCTATTCTCGGGCCAAGCACTATCGCACCGGCAAGAGCACAAAGACCACCAACAGCATGAACAACACCAGATCCGGCAAAGTCACAGTAGCCTAACTTCATCAGCCAGCCGCCGCCCCATGCCCAGTTGCCGAAGAGCGGATAGAGTATCATCGACATGAAGAAGCCGTAAGCAAGAAATGACTTCAGTCTCCACCTCTCGGCCATGGCGCCTGTAGGAATCGTGCAGGCAGTGTCCATAAAAACCATCTGGAAGAGGAACAAAGCAGCCACCGCAACATCATAATAACTTCCTGTCAGGAAGAAACCAGCTGTTCCGATTATTCCCCAACCATGTATTGTAAGCTCATGCCCTCCGGCTAATGCAGGACTTCCGCCAAGGTTTCCTATCGGACCCGCATTGCCATACATAAACGCAAAACCGCATATAAAGAACCCGATAATACCTATCGCATATACTGCGAAGTTCATAAACATAGTGTGCGCGGCGTTTTTGGCTCTGGTAAAACCTGTTTCGACCAATGCAAAACCGGCCTGCATGAACATAACCAAAAAGCCTGCTACCAGCGTCCAGGTAAAGTTAATTGCGACTTTATTCTGACCGACTACATCAGCTAACTTTGATGCGAAAGGCTCGGACGCACTTGAATTCTTGAGATCATCGGCACTGGGAGCACCGCTTGTTGCGCCGACCACGTCCTGAGCGGTCCCGGTCTTGGTTCCATCCGCATCGGCAATTGCAGCAACACATGAAATCATCGATATTGCCATGCATATTAGGACAATGATTGCGCATAACCTGACTCGATACATATACATTTTCTCCTTGCTTTAATATTTGGGGACCGAGAGACCAGTCCCCCAAGTGCTTTGTTTAGAACGCCGATGATATAGTCAGTCCGGCAATGAAGTTGTTCTCATCAACGCCATTCGCCGAAAGGGCATCTTTGAGATCGCTGTTGACCATAGTCGAGTAAGTCAAGGATGGTGTAATCTTCATCTTGCCGCTCTCAAAAGGCATACTAACACCTAAAACAAGATCAACCAAACCTGTCTTGTCGGCGCCAAAATAAAAATCATTGTAGCCCGATGACGCAAAGCCTAGCTTGGCGGAAAGACTCATAGCCTTGCCGCTCTTCATAGCATAGGCGTAGCTGGTGCTAAGCGCGCCGTAGAGTCCCTTTGCCTCGTCGAAATCATAATTCAGAGCAAGTGAAACGGGCAGCTTGCTTACCAGAGGGATGTTGAAAAACATCTCCTGAGTGCTCGGATACGCCGTGTTTGGGAATGCATAATATATATATCCTGCGGACATCGACTTCCATGCGTAACTTAGCGTGTAATCCTGCTCGGTAAAATTTCCCGAATTATCATTAATGCCGGTCGTATCCATACTGCCCCAGAAGTTAAAGCTCGCACCGCTGGGGTGTGAGATGGTGACGGACGGCTGAAACGCCGGGTCTGAATTCGGCACAGTTCCACGCCATACATATTTGCTCACATAAGCAAGATCAATATTTGTCGATATACTGTCCTGAGCGTAAACCGCCCCACCTGCCATCGACAGCAAACAGACTCCCGCTGCCAGATAAGCCTGCAATCCTCTTGTTCTCATTTGTCAGTCTCCTCCTCAAAATTTGGTGCCGGAGTTGGGTATCAAAATGCCCCAAAGTAATGCACCATGCTTGTTTTAAGTATAAGGTTGGGTTATTTCGGGAGTGTTAAGCAGGAGTTAACGTAACGTATCGGTAGTGTTGCAGCTTGTTTACGTATTATCAGGACTTGTGGTGAGTTAGAAGACTGCGAGTAAGCTTACGGATGCTTTCACCGACAATACGTGCCGGCACTTCAAATGGAAGCGGGGTTGCCAGTTCGATCTTGTCTTTGTCTGTGAGCAGCTCGGGTGAAAGGCGCTGCTTTATACGCAGCACGGCGTTGTTGTCTGCGAGCACAAATTGATTAAAGAGCCACCTGGTAAACGGGTTGATCCCGCGGCCTCTATATACACATGCGGCAAAATCGACTACATATGGTTTGCCGTCGTCACCGAGCATAACGTTGCCTCGGCTGCGAAGGTCGCAGTGCGCAACGCCATGGGAGTGCATGTTATTTATAACGTCAGCAAGTTGGGTGTGAAACTCGTCTGTGAGGACTCCCTGCTCCACATGCTCAAGGCTGGTGCCCGATATGTGCTCCATGGCGAGGGCATATTTGTCCATCCGGCCTACAAGCTGAGGAATTCCCTTTACGCCCAGCAAATCCCGCATGGCTCCGAACTCACGGCGGATCAATATCGGCCCGACTATCGCTCTAAATAGGAAGTCGCTGCGCCTGAAGTCCTTTACGGCTATTTTTTTGCCGTCAATATCGACCACGCGCAGGTCCGGCCTGGTGCCTCCGGCAGTGCGGTAATAATCGATTGTGTTTTCTTCGATCAGCTTTCTATCGAGTTTGGGAAGTTTGGTAATGCGCTGCATATCTCTATTATTGTAACAGGAGATGTGAGACGTTTACAATCCGTCACTTGCTGCAGTAAAATGACCGTATGTTATCCAGCGAAACATTCAAAAACCCGCCAAGTAAATACAGGCCGCTGCCATTCTGGTTTTGGAACTCGAAACTAAGAAGAGAGGAGATCGTCTCTCAAATACACGATTTCCACTCAAAAGGTCTGGGCGGTTTCTTTATACACGCCAGGTTTGGCCTGGAGACCGAGTATCTTTCGCGCGAATGGATGGAGTGCGTCAAGTGCGCGATCAAGACCGCAGAAGAACTCGGGATGGATGTCTGGCTCTATGACGAGAACGGCTTCCCGAGCGGAATAGGCAATCTCAAAGTCAGCGGCGTAAAAGAGTATAGGTCAAAGTTTATTGATCTGACTGAGCGAGATGTATCCTCCGGCGAGAATGTGACGATTGAGTTGCCATCGGGTGAGGTCGTTGCCGCATACGCATACCGTCGTAACAAACCCGGCGATGATAAGACCGATCTTATATCCAATGTGTCCGGCAATCAACTAACCTGGAAAGCTCCACGAGGCGACTGGAGCGTGGTGGTCTATTCGAAGTGCGTGCTGGAAGACCCGAACGATATAGTCTATGGCGTCGATTACCTCAACCCTGAGGCCATGCGATTCTTCCTGGACTACACGTTCGACCCGTATGTAAAAGCGGTTGGTGAGTACTTCGGCAAGATGATCAAGGGCGTCTTCACGGATGAACCGACACTTATGCCATGGCATCACGCGAGCTGGTATACGCAGAGGCCGCATACACGAGTAGTGGTCTGGGACAATCTGATCGAATGTGAGATGAAGACCCGACTCGATATGAACACTGATCAGTTTTTGCCGCATTTGTTCTTTGAGATAGACGAGAACACAGTAAATGTGCGCCGAACGTTTTGGCAGAGTGTCGAAGACTTATACTTGAAGGCGTTCTTCGGACCGTATAAGAAATGGTGCACCGAGCACAACCTCAAGTTCACCGGTCATGCTCTATTTGAAGAGGGATTATATATCAACACGGATTTCCAGGCGGACATCGTTTCTTCGCTAGCGACAATGGACATACCCGGCGTGGACCACCTGGGTGAAGTGACCGAGACTCCATATGGCTGGGACAACCTTCCCAGGCAGCTTACAAATATGCAGGGTGAAAAATTGATAGCCTCGCTTGGGCATTGGGCGGGTAAAGAAGCAGTGGTCAGCGAGACATACGGCTGCGCCGGTTGGGGACTTACTCCTGCGAAAATGAAGTGGATCGCCGACTGGCAATATTGCCTCGGGATCAATATGCTTTGCCCGCATGCGCTCTTTTACAGCATAGAGGGGTTCAGAAAGACGGACGCCCCACCCTCCGAGAATCACATGCCCGGCTGGCAGCACTATAAAAAATTTGCTGATTACATAGGCAGGCTCTCTTATGTGATGCGCGAGGGCAGGCATGTAGCAAAAGTTGCGCTCTTTTATCCGCTAAAAGAGTTTTGGGGCAGGCATACAATCGGACTTGAAGGCGAGAAAGACCGCGTTCTGAGTGACTCTTATGATCTGTGCGCAAGCATTTTGCCTAGACTCCATTGTGACTACGATATCCTGCCTGAACAGGCGATAGCATCGGCTCATATAGATAATGGAAAGATAGTCATCAACAATGAGGAGTTCGAGGCTCTCATCGCGCCCATATCGATAACTGAAACTTCCGCCGGTGACAATGTCCGCGAGTTCATTCGGACAGGCGGCAAGTGGATACTTCCTCCGATGACCCACAGGGACCCAGACCCTGATCATCTGCGCGAACAGGCTGAAATATTGTCTGGCGAAGGCAAAGTGATCCCAGTGCTGGCGGGCACTATCGACCGGGAGAGCCTTACTCGCGCACTGGATAATGCTCTCCGCGAGGCGGTTAAGCCGGATGTAAAAATTGTTTCGCCCAGCGGAAAGCTGATGACTGATGTCAGGTATATCCACCGTGAGATAGGCGGCAAACATGCATATTTTGTAATTAACTCGTCCGACCAGGATACTAAGTGCGTGATCAGCATGGAGATTATGGGTGATATCCAAGAGTGGAACCTGGAGACTGGCGATATATCACCAGCAGCCAATGTCGAAAGGAAAGACGGCAGGTTGTGCACCCAGCGAGATTTTCCGCCGTACGGCTCCGCGCTTTATGTAGTGGACCCGGAAGTCGAGACTCAGTTCAAGCCGGTGCGTGAGATAGAAAGGACTGAACTGCTCGTATTGCCCGATGAGTGGATATTCGAGACACAGCAGCCCAACGCTCTGATACTTGGAGACATGGATTTCAAGATAACTTCATTGGGCGGATGCACATCATATTCATACACCGCCCGGTTCCAGTGTGAGCATATTCCAGATAATATCATGCTCATGCTCGACGATATTGAATACCGCGCATCGCTGATGGGTAGGATGCGTATGGCAGTGCATGTAAATGACAAGACGTGGGATGCGCCTAAGTTCGGCTCGTATCTGGATAATGGATTCAAGACTCTGGATATCACCGAGGCTATTATTGGCGGGGAGAACACGATTAAGATAGAAATTCTTCACTCGCCATGGGCGGGTCAGCCACTGGTGCTCAACTGCGCACCCATACTCTTGGGTAATTTTGCGTGTGATCGTGAGTCTAAGACTATTATAGCCCCCGCCGAGGCTGCGCAGAGCGGGTCGTGGACTGATCTCGGTTACCCGTATTTCTCCGGCACCGGCATATATACGCACAGTTTCAAGCTCCCGCGGCAGGCGAAGGGCAAGCGCATAATCGTTTCTGTTGATGATGTGAGGGATATGGTCGAGATATCGGTGAACGGCAAATGCGCTGATGCGCGGCTGTGGCAGCCATGGGAAGCCGATATTACCGATCTTGTGACCGGCGGAAGGAATACGCTTTCTATCAAGATTACAAACTCGATGACTAACTTTATAGATGCCAACCCGAGGCAGTCAGGACTTATGGGTAGAGTGAGAATATTGGCTGAGGAAAAGCGGGATTGAACCGCTGAGACGCGGATAAAGGAAAATTAGATGATCCGAAGATACAAAGTGGAAGTAACGACTGATAACCAGGGATGGGTATCAGTTAAGATACCGGCGGTCCCTGAAATACATGCCGAGGCACATACAAGGGAGCAGGCAATTCAATTTGCAGCAAACTCGATCACTTCTCATCTAAAATCGTTAGCGGAATCCGGTGAGAGTGTGCCGGATTCGGACATTGACGCAATCGTAATCGACATCTAGAGGTGTGAGCCGGTCTTTTGGAAACCCAGACTCTCGACATACCGGTCATATGGCCAAACTATTATGAAGACTGCGAACTGTGCATCTCGCGCCTGCAGGAAGCGCTGGACGATATGGACGGTGTGCACGATGTCGCCGTAGACACGAAAGCTCAGACCGTCCGCCTGACATACGACAAGAACCTTGTTACTTTTGAGGATATTAAAGAACGCGCGATAACACTGGGGGTCACGGTCAAGGAGCGATATGCGCACGAAAGGCTCCGTGTGACAGGTCTGGACTGCCCCGATTGCACTCTCAAGCTTGAAACCGCTATTCGCAAAATGCGCGGCGTTGCCTGGGCATCGCTGAACTATGCTACTTCCATGCTGATCGTCGAGTTCGAGCCGGATGTAATAAGCATAGATGCGATCGTCAAGAAAGTCCACGACTTCGGTTATGATATCGAAGCTGCGCCCGGCGCGCCCGCGCCCAAGGCAATAACACTTAGAGGAATGCGCATTGCGTTGACAGTGATATCCGGCGCATTGCTTGCTGTTGGACTGGCTTTCACTCTCGCTAAAGCCGGGCATAATCTGACTCCGGCATTCTTCATTGCCTCCGCTATAGCTGGTGGGATATATCCAGCCAGGACAGGGATTCTGAGCGCAAAGAGTTTCGTTCTCGACACAAACTTTCTCATGACTGCCGCTGCGGTGGGAGCAATCGTGCTGGGTGATTACTCCGAGGCGGCGGCTGTTGTATTTCTCTTCTCGCTCGGCTCTACGCTGGAAGCTCACACGGTCGACAAGACCCGCAGGTCGATCAAGTCGTTGATCGAAGCGTTTCCTACCCAGGCATCAGTCAAGCGAGACGGCCGTATCGAAGATATGCACCTGCATGATATTGAGATAGGCGATATAGTCATAATCAAACCCGGTGACAAGGTCCCTGTGGACGGCACTGTTGTCGATGGAGAAACGGCAGTCAACGAGTCACCGATTACAGGCGAATCCGTCCCAGTAACTAAGGCAAAAGGTGACAGGGTCTATGCCGGCTCGATAAATGGCAGGGGAGCGATAGAGGTCAGGACAACGACCCGCTCGGATGACAACACTCTGGCGCGGATTGTCCATCTTGTCGAAGAGGCTCAGTCTCAAAAGGCGCCGTCTCAGCGGTTCAGTGAAAAGTTTGGACAGATATATACGCCTGTCGTGATCGCTCTCGCAGCTCTTGTCGGGATAGGCGGGACGATTGTCATCGGCGGCGATTACAGAGACTGGGTCACCAGGGCACTGACGCTGCTTATAGTCTCATGCCCATGCGCGCTGGTGATATCGACTCCCGTAGCGATTGTTGCAGCGATAGGAAATGCCGCTCGCTCGGGCGCGCTTATAAAGGGCGGCGCGCACCTGGAAATGCTGGGCGATGTTACGATTATTGCATTCGATAAGACAGGCACTCTCACTATCGGTAAGCCGTCTGTGACTGATGTTTTGCCTGCAAATGATCACAGCGCCGATGATGTGCTTTCAATTGCAGCAGCTCTCGAATCCAGGTCCGAGCACCCGCTAGCCGACTCGATCATAGAAAAATTTCACGAGCTGAGTCTGCCTGAGCGTCCTGTCTCGTTCTTTGAGGCATTTCCCGGCAAGGGTGCGCGTGCTGTCGTAAACGGCGGCCTGTTTTATGTCGGCAGCCGCAGGCTTATGGACGAACTCGGCGTTGCTGTTCCTGAGAGCGGTCCTGTCGCTGAACTTGCAGAGTCGGGAAAGACAGTGGTCTATCTGAGCAATGAGAAGGAGCTGTGGGGAGCAATTGCCGCGTCAGATACAGTCAGGCCGAGCGGCGCGCCTTCAATATCCGCTCTCAAGCAAATTGGAATTGACCGGACTGTAATGCTCACTGGAGACAATTCCCGCACTGCTGCACGCGTTGCTCAGAGCCTTGGTATAGACGAATATCACGCGCAGCTTCTACCTGAAGACAAGCTCGCCAAAATCCGCGCTCTCGGCACAAAGCGCGACAGGGTCGCGATGGTAGGCGACGGTATAAATGACGCGCCTGCTCTTGCTGCTGCCGACGTGGGTGTGGCGATGGGCGGAGCGGGAAGTCACGCGGCAATTGAGGCCGCGGATGTCGCTCTTATGGCGGATGATATAGTGATGCTGCCGTATGCCGTCGCTCTCAGCCGGAAAGCCAGAAAAGTGATACGGCAGAATGTAGCAATCGCTCTTGGGGTCATTGTTCTCTTGATCACAGGCGCACTATGGCAGAAGGTGAGCCTTGCGACAGGTGTCCTGGGACATGAAGGCAGCGCGCTGCTGGTGATTGCAAACAGCATGCGGCTGCTCAAGCGGCAGTCCTGAATCGGTCAGGCAGCCTGATCCATCTCGTCCTCTTCAATACCGGATGCGTTTTTCGCGCACCAGTTGTCACAGTCGCGGCGGGAGCAGTAGAACATCTTCTTGCGCGTGCCTTCTTTCATTACGACGTCGGCTATGTAGGCGTTATCGCACCGCACGCACATAAGCGGATCGAGTATTTTAATAACCTTGAGCTTGCTTTTAGACGGGTTAATCATGATTTCTCCAAATTCGAGCGTTGGCTTCATTTAGAACATCGGGATGCCTGGTCAGCCTCTTGATTCGTGAGATGGCCTGGCTCTCAGATGCGCATAGTCGAAACAACCGTGCAATCTGACCGGTAATCGGCATCTGTTTCCTGGCATCAGGCGAAACTATAAGGTCTACTGCCCCATAGTGCGCGCGAATATTGCGCACGGTGCCGCTTAGGCCGGTCAAAAAGCGCAGGTTGGCCAAGTGTGCGCGTTCGATGTTGAGCACAATATTGTAGTGACCTGCAGAGGCCAAGTGGTCCAGCGTGGTTCTGACGGCTTTCAAAGCCGATTTGGTGACGTCGCCGGCAAGGTGTAAGATAGGAACACCTTCGGCATTTTTCAAGCGGATTTCATAGCCTTGCTCATTCATCGCTGTCCCAGCCCCCTGCATGTTATCGGGAAAGCGCTCTCCCATATTTAGGTATTCCATACAGGTAGACTAACATGCTACAATCGGTTGACATGGAAAAAAGTTTGGATGCATTTATTGAACACATGCGCCTTGTCGAGCGGGCAAGTGAGCATACGCTGGCGGCATATTCATCGGATGTGCTGGATTTTTTGCGCTTCTATAAAGAATCCGAAGCCCCGATAGATCAGCTTTTGGTCCGGAGATATCTTGCTAATCTGCAAAAGACTGGACATGCAAAATCCTCTGTCGCGAGGAAACTCGCCGCGCTCAGGGCGTTCTTTAGATACCTTGTCGAGCACGAACTGCTTGAAAACAATCCGACTGAAGGTGTCAGGTCGCCGAAGCAATCGCGTCCGCTGCCAAATGTTATGCGTGAAGAACAGATCGAAGCGCTGATCTCCGCCCCAGACCTCACCACACCTGAGGGACTGAGGGACAAAGCAATCTTGGAAACGCTGTACTCGACCGGCATGCGACTCAGCGAACTGCTCTCTCTGAAAATAGCCGATATTTCTGATAACACGGGCGAACTTAATGTGATCGGCAAGCGTAATAAAGAACGTGTAGTCCTGATCGGGTCGGCTGCGATGGAAGCGCTCGGACAGTATATCGAGTATGGTCGTCCAAAACTTGCCGCAAAGAGCCGGGAGGCAACCGATGCGCTGTTTCTTGGTTATCGTGGAACAAAACTTGTGGCGTCATCGGTCCGAAGGATTCTGACAAAGCACGTCGAAAAAGTAAGCGACTCACTTTCTGTCAGCCCGCATACACTTAGGCACAGCTTCGCGACGCATATGATGGACCATGGGGCCGATCTGCGAAGCGTGCAGGAGCTGTTGGGGCATGAAAATGTGACCACGACTCAGATTTACACACACGTTTCCAGGGAAAGGTTGAAGGAAGTATACGACCGCGCTCACCCGAGAGCCGCACTTGGAAACGAACACATGGAGAAATAAATATATGCCTGAAATGCATGCAACTACGGTTATTGCCGTTAAGAAAAACAACAATGTCGCTATAGGCGCGGATGGCCAGGTAACGTTGGAAACCACGATCATGAAAGCCAAAGCTCACAAAATCCGCAGGCTATATGACGACAAGGTCCTGATGGGTTTTGCGGGGTCAGTTGCGGATGCGCAGACACTTGCCGACAAGTTCGAGTCCAAGCTCCGTGAAGCTCACGGCAACCTCAAGCGCGCGGTAATTGAGTTTGCCAAGGAATGGCGCACCGATAGAGTCTTGCGCAGGCTCGAGGCAATGATGATTGTCGCTAATCAGGAGTATCTGCTGGTCATATCGGGTAATGGCGAGGTGATTGAGCCTGACGAGAATGTCGTGGCTATCGGATCGGGCGGCGCTTATGCCACAGCGGCTGCCAAAGCTCTTATCCGAAATACGGATATGGCACCAATAGATATTGTGCGCAAGTCCATGGAGATTGCGGCTGATATATGTATCTACACCAATCACGAAATAACAACTGATGAGATGTGAGTCTTGATTGCGGCAATGGTTATTACAGCGCAGCGCCCTCACCCCAGCTTTCTCCCCCAGGAGAGGGAGTCTGGGCTCTTCGCTCTCCACTCTCCGCTCTCAGCTACTTAAAGAGGTGCAACTTGAAAGAGAAAACCGAGCTTACTCCAAAACAGATAGTGGCGGAGTTGGACAAATATATAGTAGGTCAGGACAATGCCAAGAAGGCTGTCGCTGTGGCGCTGCGGAACAGGTTTCGCAGGCGTCAGCTCGGCGAAGACCTGCGCGATGAAGTGATTCCCAAGAATATTCTGATGATGGGACCGACCGGAGTCGGGAAGACTGAAATCGCCCGAAGGCTGGCCAACCTGGCGGGCGCGCCGTTCGTTAAGGTCGAGGCTACCAAGTTTACGGAGGTCGGATATGTCGGCAGAGATGTCGATTCGATGGTCCGTGATCTGGTCCAGCGCGCCGTGGCGATGGTTGAGGCAGAAAAGATAGAAGAAGTGCGCCCGATAGCCGAGCAGAGGGCTATGGAGCAGATACTCGATATTATGGAGCCTCCCGCGCGTCACTTAGGCCAGGGTGTCGTGCCGAAGCAGTGGTTCGATTCGCTTCAGAACGCTATGGGCCATATCTTCCCCGGCACAGGCAACCCACCGCCGCCCATGGAGATGCCCCAGGAGCAGGAAGAGGAACAGGCGCCGCCTGATGAATACACTCGCGACCAGATGGAGCGCAAGGAACGTATACGCGAGCGGCTCCGTGCTCAGCTTATGGCAGGCGAACTAGAAGACCGCGAGATCAATATCGAAGTAGAGGACACATCCATGCCTCATTTCCAGGTCTTCGGGCAGCAGGGTCTCGAAGAGATGGGGATGGACATGTCCGGCATGCTCGGCAACCTGATACCAAAACGGCGCAAGCGCAAGCGAGTAACCGTAGCCGAGGCGCGGAGCATCTTGGCGGACGAAGAGGCTCGCAATATGATCGATCAGGACACGATCACTCGTGAGGCTGTCGACCGGGCGGAGCAAGAAGGAATAATATTCGTCGATGAGATGGACAAGATAGCAGGTCGAGAGAGTGAGGCAGGACCGCAAGTTTCGCGCGAAGGTGTCCAGCGCGATATTCTCCCGATCATAGAAGGCTCGACTGTAATGACGAAATACGGACCTGTATCGACTCAGCATATGCTGTTTGTGGCCGCGGGTGCATTTCACGTATCCAAGCCGTCCGACCTGATCCCTGAGCTTCAGGGACGCCTGCCGATAAGAGTGGAACTTGACAGCCTAACTGAAGCCGACTTCGTACGCATCCTCACCGAACCCAAAAATGCGCTTATAAAACAATACAAGGCGCTGCTGGCTACAGAAGGTGTCGAGGTTGAGTTTACCGATGAGGGCATTCAGGAAATAGCAAAAATCGCAGCCGAAGTAAACTCATCTATGGAAAATATCGGAGCAAGACGCCTCTACACTATATTGGAGCGGCTGCTCGATGACGTGTCATTTGCAGCGCCGGATATCGACGAGAAGAATATTGTCGTGGATGCCCCTTATGTGCGCGAGAAGTTGCAGGACGTGGTTAAAGATGAGGATTTGAGCAGATATATCCTGTAAAACCGATCGGGCGTTATTTCAGATGACGCCCGAAATGGAATTGCAGGATTTTCAAAATACTGTTCTGTTTCGCACGTGATCAGATATCGCGCGCAAACATTAGCGTATGCCCGGCGGTTTCGGCAGCGAGGTTTGATTTGCGCGATAGACATGACTCAAGATGTAAAATCACATGGCAGCAAGAGCGGCTTTGATAAGCTTCTTCAGCGTGGGAATATCGCGCTCGACTACGCCCCATACTTCATCAATATCTATACGGAAGTATGCATGCACCAGAATATTGCGCATTGCTACGATCTGCCGCCAGGGAATTTCGGGATGCATCTGCTGTGTATGTTCAACGACCCCTGCAGCAGCTTCACCAATAATCTGAATATGACGCACAATCCAAGACTGAATAAGCTCGTCGCGCTCAAACGCCTCGCGCCCTTTCACGGCATACTTTTCTATCTGCTCGATTGCGTCGAGCATATCGTGTAGTCTTTCGCTGTCGTCTCTCAAAGTAGTATGGCCTCTTGAATCACACGAGGCTTGATCCTGTCTTTCAGGTTTCTCTCGGTAGCAACGTCCACTTTTCGACCCAACAGATCCTCCAGGGCAACAACCAGCGCGGCATGATCCAGCAGTGTGCGCCCGCTCTCGATATCGACAAGGAAGTCGATATCGCTAGAAGCATCATCCTCGCCCCTGGCAGCCGAGCCGAAGAGCCTGACATTATACGCGCCATACATGGCTGCTGTGTTGAGGATATCCTGGCGTTTTTGGTTTATTGTCTCACGTAGAGTCATGGTGGCCTCCATGCTTGATAAGCATTATGCTTATTTTACCACATGTTGGTTTTGGCGGTCTGCTGCTAAACTGTGTGCATGGCGGCTTCGGCAGCGAGGTTTGGTTTACGCGATAAACTGTTCTGTTTCGCACGCGATCAGATATCGCGCGCGATCTCTCGTTTCAAAAGCTGGTTCCTAATTGCATTCGGAATGACAGGTTGTAATCAGTTTTTCTGCCTATAATTCCAGTTCGCGCTGCTTAGGTTCTGATTTGGCGCGGGTTGGTTTCTTGCAAGTCTCAGTTCGCTTCTTTACACCCAGGTTTGCGAGTTCGTCCGCACGCTTGTTGAACTCTCTAACCACATGAGAGATGCTTACGCCTGCGAAATGTCGGATCAAATTTACTGCCTCGGCATAAAGAGGTTGGAGGTTTGGAGACTTGACCTTGTAGGCGCCTGCGAGCTGCCGCGCCATAAGCTGGCTGTCCGTGCTGATCTCTATCTGCGTTGCGCCTATATCAGCCGCCTCTCTGAGACCACGTATCAGAGCCTGATACTCGGCGACATTGTTGGTGGTTTGGCCTATATATTCGCCGATCTCGCGCAGGACCGTGCCGTCGGGTGATGATATCACAACACCAATTCCGGCATCACCGGGGTTGCCTTTGGATGCGCCGTCAGTATATATAATAACCTTGCTCATTCTACATCCATCAGCAGGATTCGCCCGCAGTTCTCACACGTCTCGACCGCATTGTCTTTGATCAGGCAGCCTATGGTAAAGGAGGTTATGGCTACATGGCAGCCTCCACACTTGCCTTCGACAACTTTCACTATGCCGGTACCGCCGGTGTGCTTCCTGATCGACTCATACTTAGAAAGCAGAGGCTTTTCAGTAAAACCGACTGCGGTGGATTCACGAAGTGCGGTCATCTCGACTATTTCAGCCTCAAGACGGGCTTTCTCATTGGTCTCATGCTTTATTACCTTACGCGCCTTGGCCTCGACAGTCTGAGTAATCTCGCGCACAGACTCGACCTTCGCCTTCGCTGCTTCCACCAGATCATATAGCTCAAGTGTGCGGACGTCCAGTTCACCCTGCTTTGCTTTTAGCGTCTTAATCTCGTTTTCAGTGGCGGATAGTTCTTTTGGATTTGTTATAGAGCCGGAGTACAACCGTTTTTCCATACTGCCGCGCTTCTCATCAATGGATTTGAGCTGAAGTTCACAGTCGCGGACTTCGGACTCATAGGCTGCAAGCGTCTTTTCTGCTTTATCAAGTGCGGATTTTGCTGCGGAATATTTAGCGCGAAGCTCTTTTGAGCCTGTGAGTGCGGTTATCTGCGCATTCGCGTGAGCAATCTTCACGTCTATCGCTTGAAGATCATAGAGCGCGCGTAGTTGTTCTTTCATATACGACCTCCGCGACCATATGGCCGCACTCAGATTGTATCAGAAGCCCGGGCGCATATGCAACCGGTGTTTACCTCGACAGCTTAATGTGGTATCATTCACAAGTTGGACGGAGGGATGCAATATGATCGAGGAGACAGTCACATTCAAGACGTCCAGGGGTCTGAAGCTTTCGGGAGCGCTCCTTGCGCCCGATGAGAAGCTGAAGGATATGGTCGTGTTCGCTCATGGCACGGGCAGCAGCAAGTCCAGCCCCAGAAACCGCGGCATCGCCGAGCACCTTCTTGACGCAGGTATAGGCTCATTCCTCTTTGATTTTACCGGCCATGGTGACAGTGATGGCATCCCCGAACAGTCCACACAGGATCAGCAATATGACGATCTGATAAGCGCGCTCGATTACCTGGGGTCACAGACATTCGTTCAAACGCGTTTTATGGGAATACATGGATCAAGTACCGGAGGCACTGTCGCCATACGCGCTGCAGCCGAAGACCAGCGCATACAGGTGATGGTCCTGAGGGTCCCCAGAAACTACGACATTTTGGGTTTTGCGCAGATGGTGCAGTCCCCAACGCTGATTATCCAGGGTAGCGCTGACTCGATAGTCCTGCCCGAGGCACACGAAATATATGACGCGCTGCGATGCGTTAAAGAGCTTTATATAATCCAGGGCGCAGGGCATCTGTTTGACGAAGCGCCGCGATTTCAGAGAGATATGGAAGAGGCTGCGTGCGAGTGGTTTGTAAGGTGGTTTAGCGAAGTAGCCAAGGATTAAAATACTGCTTCGGGGCATAACTTAAGATGACTGTCTTTTATCACGAAAACACGAAAGGGAAGAAACACGAAAAATAAATTTCGTGATTTCGAATTTTCGTGCTTTCGTGATTATAACTCCCAGAACTATTCAAGTAAATCTACAGCTTTACCGGTCTTCGCGGACTCATAGGCGGCAAGCGCAACCTGAAGAGCCTTTACACCGTCTTCGCCGGTTACTTTGACATCAGTATTTTCAAGAATGCTCTTTGCAAAAGACTCCACCATTGCCAGGTCGATATTATCTCCCCAGTATTCATAGGTATGGCTGCCTGCGTCATCTGAATATCTATCGATCTTCTGACCGAACATCTGCATGGATGCCATGCCGCCTGTGCCGGTGACGTCCATATTGACATTCCCCCACGTCGGAAAGCTCTTCGGGCGCGACCAACTCGCGTCTATAGTCACAAACATGCCGTTTGTGAAATCGATAGAAAGCACACCGGTATCATCAAAATCCTTGCCCAGCATGCGATTGTCTATCTCGGCATAAACACGCGCAGGCTCCGCTCCGGTCATATCGCGAACAAGGTCGAGAACATGCACGGTATGATCGATCACAGCTCCGCCGCCCGACAATGCCAAATCAGTGAACCATCCGCCCGGACACTTGCCCTGATTGGTCGCCTTGATTGCAAGCAGCTTGCCCAGATCACCTGAGCTTACAGCGCTCTTTAGTCGCGTATACGCCGGGTGAAAGCGGCAAGGAAACGCTGTCATCAGCTTGATAGAGCTGCGTTTGGCGACTTCGACTATCGCTTCGGCGTCCTGCAGTGTGCCTGCGAGCGGCTTTTCGCATAGCACGTGTTTTTCGCTCTGCGCGGCCAGGACAACATGTTTGCGGTGGTTCATATTTTCGCTGCAGACAACAACAGCATCGATATCCGAAGCGAGCATCTCCTGATAGTTCTTAAATGCCTTTACGCCAAATTGCTTTGCGGCCGATTTTGCTCGCGCGTGCTCGTCGTCGGCAATGCCGACAAAGTCCACTATATCCAACGCAGCCAACGCCTGTGCATAGGCGTAGGCATGCATGTGGGCAAAACTCATTATTCCGATCTTTACTTTCGACATTTGTCCCTCGCTATGGTTAAGCCAGCACTACAGGCTGGCCTGAACTTATCGATCTCAAGGCCGCTTCAGCAATCTTTACCGCCTCGATGCCGTCGTCCGGTGTGACATCCGGCTTCTCGCCGTTTTCCAGACAGTTGATAAAGTGGCGAAGCTCCTGATAATATGGGTTCTCAAGAGTCGGGCTTTCGGGCACTGCGATGCTCATGGTCTCGCCCTCCGCGGCTTTGCGTTCAATGACGAGAGGCGCTGAGTCTGAATTGGAATAGCTGAGCAGTCCTTTTGTCCCAGCCGCCTCGACAGATGTGATAAACCCGCTCGGCCGCGCCCAGCCGCCTTCGACGTGGGCTATGACACCGCTCTCGAACCGGATAGTAACGAGCGCATAGTCAGTCAGCGGAACCTTTGAATCAACAAGACCTCTGGCATAAACGCGACGGACCTTGCCAAAACACCACCTGAGCCAGTCAAAATCGTGAATGATCAGGTCAAGGACGACCCCACCGCTCTTCTTGTAGTCCGAATACCAGCTCTCGGGATCACGCGGATGCGCGCCCGACCTGACATTGCGAATCTCGACCACATCCCCAATGGCTCCATCGTCAATAAGCTTCTTGAGTTTGCTATACTCAGGGAACCATCGCAGGACATGCGCCACGAAGAGCGTCACGCCTGCCTCCTCGCATATGCGGGCGGCCTCCTGCGCCTGACTCACCGTTCTGGCAAGCGGCTTCTCACAAGCCACGTTCTTGCCCGCTTCAGCCGCTGCTTTGATGCATTCCAGGTGAGCGTATGTGGGTGTGCATACATCCACCACATCCACATCGACTTTGGATATCATCTCAGCAAAGTCACTGAAAGCCTGTATATTATATGTCTCGGCAAGCTTACTCGCTGCATCGGGATTGATATCGCAGACAGCGACCAACTCGGCTTCATCCATTTGAGCATATGCACAGGCGTGCACGCGGGCCATATTTCCAGCGCCGACCAGCGCTACTTTCAACATAATTCGTCACCTCAAAAAAAGCTTAGAGCGGAGAGTGGAGAGCTAAAGCCCATACCTATCACCGCTCAGTCAGCATAACACGAAAGACGTTTCTTACATGAACATCAGATATGGAGCTTCAAGAGTCTGCTTCAGGCGAGCCAGGAACTCGGCAGCCGGCGCGCCGTCCATTACCCGGTGATCGAATGAAAGACAGATATTCATCATAGATCGGACCTTGATCTCGCCTTCAACGACTACGGGCTTGTCCTTGATTGCGCACACACCCAGAATCGCGCTCTGGCCCGGAGTGATGATCGGGTTGAAGCTTTCAACACCGAATGCGCCGAGATTTGTGATAGTGAACGTGCCGCCTCTGAAATCGTCTCCACCGGCCTGACCCGATCTTGCGCGGGCAACAAGGCCTTTGATCTCTTTTGAAATCTGAGGCAGAGTCTTACTGACAGCATCTTTGACGACCGGAACAACAAGACCGGTCTCTATTGCAGTTGCAATGCCGATGTTGATGCGGTCGTTGATGATTATCTGATCGCCCTTAAGTGATGCGTTTACAATCGGCTTATCGAGAATTGCACGGGCGGTCGCCTTGGCAATTATATCCGTAAACGAGATCCGCACGCCGTAGTTCTTTTCAATATCGTCGATAATCTGGCCGCGAAGCCGTTTGCACTCGGTCATATCTACTTCAGCCACTAAAGTAACGTGAGGAGCGGTCTGAGCACTCGCCGCTACATTTTGAGCCACTGCCTTGCGCATACCCGTAAACGGAATGCTTGCGCCTATCGAAAGAGGCGGCGCTGCAGGCACAACAACCGGCGCTGGCTTGAGATCCTCGCTGGTAACCTTTCCTCTAATTCCGGTGCCCGTGATGGAACTGATGTCAACGCCCATCTCAGCCGCCATTCTGCCCGCCAGTGGAGTGGCCTTAGGAGCCAATGCGACAAAGTTAAGCACGTCCTGCTCAACTATCCTGCCGTCGGGACCAGTTCCTCTTCCGGCAAGTGCAGCTATGTCGATCCCATGCTCTTTTGCAGCACGCTTTGCGGACGGTGAAGCAAATACAGGACCTTCGGCTGCGGGAGCAGGTGCGGGTTGAGCAGCAGCCTGCTGAACCGGGGTCGGAGCGGCCGGAGCCGGTACAGCTTCTTCTTTCGCGGGAGCGCTTTCGGCCAAGAGATCATCTATCGGCTCGTCGGCTGAACCGATGATTGCGATTGTCTCTTTGACAGGGACTATATCATCCGGCTGAGCAAGGATTTTGCGAAGGACTCCATCCTCGGTCGACTCCACTTCCATGTTGACTTTGTCGGTCATTACTTCCAGAAGCGGCTCGCCTGCTTTGATCTGATCGCCTTCTTTTTTAAACCACTTGATTATCGTCCCCTCCTCCATTGTCTGTCCCAGGAGAGGCATCACCATTTTCGTGGCCATAGCATTCACAACCTTTCTATATTCGAGCGGAGGTAGTCCCGCTTGTTTGTCTTTCCTATAGAATACGCTGCTTTACAACGCTTTTCCTTCTGATAGATCGACTCTGAACTGTGAAAAATACATAAAATAGGCAATGGCAGCTCTGGGACATGCGGGCAGGAATGCCCGCGGAGAAAAATATCAAATATAAAATCTCAAATACTAAATTGGTTGTCGTGCGCTTGCGCACTTGGTATAATACCCGCTGAATCAACAATTGTGTGAAGGATGCTGATATGGGACTAAGCTTAGCAAAGAAGATAATTAAGAACCATCTGATCGAAGGCAAAATGGAGGCGGGCAAAGAAATCGCCATCCGAATAGATCATACTCTTACTCAGGACGCTACGGGAACTATGGCCTATTTGCAGTTCGAGGCTATGGGTGTTGAAAAAGTGCGGACCAAGCGCTCTGTGAGTTATGTCGATCACAATACGCTGCAGGCGGGTTTTGAGAATGCTGACGACCATGCGTATCTGCAGAGTGTAGCCGCAAAGCATGGGATATATTTCTCCAGGCCGGGCAATGGGATCTGTCATCAGGTACAGCTTGAGAGGTTTGACGTGCCGGGAGATACGCTGCTCGGCTCGGACAGCCACACGCCGACCGCAGGCGGGCTCGGTATGCTCGCAATAGGAGCGGGCGGGCTGGATGTGGCTGCGGCTATGGCAGGACAGCCTTTTTACCTGCCGATGCCGGAGATTTGCCTTGTTAAGCTTTCCGGTAAGCTGCAGCCGTGGGTGTCGGCAAAAGATGTGATCCTGGAAGTGCTCAGAATATTGAGCGTCAAGGGCGGCGTCGGCAAAATTATCGAGTATGGCGGCATAGGCGTCGCGAGTCTTTCGGCAACGGATCGGGCGACGATAACAAATATGGGCGCTGAGCTTGGTGCCACAACCTCGATATTCCCCAGCGATGACATCACACGCGAGTATATGGCTGCTCAGGGCCGCGAGAATGAGTGGCGTGAACTTAAGGCCGACGCCGATGCCGAGTATGATGGAGTTATCGAGATAAACCTAGACAATCTTGAACCGATGATCGCTATGCCGCACATGCCGGACAAAGTGGTCAAGGTTGCACAAGTTGAGGGCACTATAGTTGATCAGGTGGCGATTGGAAGCTGCACAAATTCATCCCTGAGAGACCTGGTGGTCGTAGCTGGGGCGTTGAAGGGTAAAAGTGTACATCCGGGAGTCAGTCTGGTTATATCGCCGGGCTCCAAGCAGGTCTTCGAGATGATCGCGAGAAACGGCGCGCTGGCTGACTTGATAGCATCAGGGGCGCGCATACTGGAGTCGGCATGCGGGCCGTGCATAGGAATGGGACAGGCTCCCAAGACAAAAGCTGTCTCCATAAGGACATTCAACAGAAACTTCGAGGGCAGAAGCGGAACAAAGAGCGCAAATGTATATCTGGCGGGGCCTGAAGTTGCTGTAGCGGCAGCGATACACGGCGTGATTACAGACCCGAGGAAGCTCGGAGTGCCAGTTAAGTTCGACTACCCGGAAAAGTATCTGGTTGACGACAGGATGATCATCGCACCGTGTAATGAGCCGGAAAAGGTGGAGGTAGTCAGAGGGCCTAATATCAAGCCTCTCCCGCAGAATACTGCCCTGTCGGGCACGCTGGCAGGCAAGGTCCTCCTCAAAGTGGGAGACAATATCACGACAGACCATATAATGCCCGCAGGCGCAAAAGTTTTGCCGCTGAGATCGAATATACCGGCCATGTCCGAGTTTGTCTTCACTGCGGTTGACCCGGAATTTACCAAACGCGCAAAAGAATATGGTGGCGGCTTTATCTTAGGTGGAGAAAACTATGGTCAAGGTTCATCGCGCGAGCATGCGGCTTTGGCTCCAATGTATCTAGGTGTAAAGGCTGTGATAGTAAAGTCTTTTGCCCGGATTCACAGACAGAACCTGATCAACTTTGGAATATTGCCTCTCAAACTTGCTGATCCGGCAGACTATGATCTTGTCGAGCAACTCGATGATGTTGAGATTGCAAATATAAACGCTCTCAAAGCCGGAGCCGGTGAACTTGAGCTTGTAGACAAGACAAAGAATACAACCATTAAGCTCACGCACGACCTGTCTGAAAGAGAGATAGACGTGGTAATGGCCGGTGGAAGACTCAATTACATAAAAATGCAGGGGTAGAATGCAGCTTATTAATTTCAAGAGCGCCGAGTGCAGCGGCAATGTGCTCGCCATGGACTACGATAACGGATGGATTAAGGTCACGGCCTATACCGACGACATAATACGGGTGCAGGTGGGGCCGAAACGCGCCAACCCTGCGCCCGAGGGTTATGCGATTGCGCAGCGCAACTGGGAGCCGGTGAGCCTTATCGCAACATCGGCCAGCGATCATGCGGAGATTTCGACGAGCAAGGTTCAGGTAAAAATACATAAGGACACGGCCAGGATCGAGTTCTGTAGCGCTGAGGGAACCAAGCTCACCGGCAGCACGCCCTGGTGGAACGATCAATATTGCGGCAGTAAAAATGCATCGGGAGAGGATGAGCATTTTTTCGGTTTTGGTCTGCAGTTTCACAGTCTGGATCAGCGGGGCAAGCTGCGCACGATCAAGACCAATGCCGATCCCCCTGCAGACAGCGGTAATGCGCATGCGCCCGATCCGTTCTTCTACAGCACGCGCGGTTATGGGCTTTTTCTCAACAGCTATGGTTACTCGAACTTCGATATGTGCTGGAGCCGGCCCGATGAATACACTTTCAGCGCGCCGGAAAAGACGCTCGATTACTTCTTTATCTATGGGCCGTCGTTCAGGAGAATATCAGAGCTTCAGACTCTGCTCAGGGGCAGGCTGAAAATGCCCGCTAAGTGGGGACTTGGATTCTGGTACAGAATGCCGAGTGAATGGAAAGCTGATCAGACAATCGAGAGCGCCAAAGAGTTTCGTGACCGTGATATACCATGCGATGTGATCGGGCTGGAGCCGAAATGGCAGACTCATACATACCCATGCACTTATGTCTGGAACAAGGAGTATTATCCCGACCCCAAGGAATACGTAAAATGGATGCGCGACAATGGCTTTCACGTAAACCTATGGGAGCACGAGTGGGTGCATGAAGACGCGCCGTTCTATGATGAACTAAAAAAGAAAGGGCTGCTTGCTGATAAGAAAGCAATGGGCGGCGCAGTGCCTGACTTTACATTTCAAGAGACGCGTAATATCTTCGCAAAACAGCATATAGCCGAGCATATCGAGATCGGCATAGACGGCTATAAGCTGGATGAGTGCGACGGGTCCGACTATACTCCGCCGTGGTTCTACCCGGACGATACGCAGTTTCCGTCGGGGCTGACCGGCTCTGGGATGCACAACCTTACGGGCTTTCTATACAGCCGGGCGTTTCATGAGATGTTCGAGAAGCTGGGAATGCGGACATACTTCCTGCTCAGAGCAACATTCGCGGGCGGGCAGGCGCATCCATCGTGCATTTACAGCGACTACTATCAACTCAATCAGTATATCAGAGCACAGGCGACATCAGGATTCTCGGGATTCTTATGGTGCCCGGAACTCAGAGAGGCAAAGTCTGACGAAGAGTTCATAAGGCGGGCGCAGAATATGTTCTTCTCGCCTCTTGCGATGATAAACGCGTGGGCGGGTGACGAATCGCTGCAGCCTTGGAAGCTCGGTGAGGAACCTGAGAAGATATTCAGGGACTTCGCTAAGCTCAGGATGAGGCTGCTGCCGTATATTTACAGCTCGTTCTACCGGATGTGCATGACCGGGCTGCCGATTGTCAGAGCGCTGGTAATGGATTACCCGACAGACAGCTTGACGTATGAGGTAGATGATCAGTTCATGTTCGGTGAAAGCATGTTGATCGCGCCGGTTGAAAGCGGGTCGAGCAGGGATGTATATCTGCCCGAAGGCAAATGGACCGATTTCTGGACCGACGTAGTTTATGACGGCAATTGCAAGATCACACGCGAGACTCCGCTCGACACAATACCGGTTTTCGTAAAGGCAGGCGGCATTATTCCTATGGCGCAGGCAATGAGATTTGTAGGCGAGAAGCCTGTGGATGAAATTGAGCTTCATGTATATCCGGGTAATGGGTCTATTACTATATACGATGATGACGGGGTTACCACTAATTATCAAAGGGGTGAGTATATCTCAGTGCCTATATGCATGACCGAGAGCCGGGTCGAGATCGGAGAGGCACGGGGCGATTATACGAGCGAATGCAAGACGATTAGGGTCATAGTCCATAAAAACGGGAACTCAAATGAAGTGGATCGGGTGCCTTTTGGAAAGAGATCAGTCGTAAATATTGGCTGAAGTCTTGCTTATACCTCCAGGCAGGATACCTGGAGGTATAAAGTTACCAAAATTTATATGCGGGCACGATCAGATATCGCGCCAGATCTTATGTATTGATGATTACTATTCGGGATAAAGCAGGGGCGCGTATTTACCGATACTTAAAATACTATCAATGTATGAGTGGTGAATGCGTGAGATGCCTGAAATGATCATTCGTCCCGGAAAAAATGTCGGAGCGCAGATTGTATATGCTGCCGGCAAGTTCGCTGAAGATAATGCATATGTGGTAAGCCGGACAGGCGGCATAACTCCCTTCGGAGGATTGCTGTGCTGCCCCGGCTCTAATTATTCCATCGAAGCAGCCCCATGCGGCGCTGAAAAAAGTCACCTCGGTAAAACTCTTCTGACAAACGCCAAGGCCTGCTATATCAAAGACACCGAGGGCGGTAGCTTCTGGTCGGGCTTTTACAATCCGGTATGTTCGGGAACGGATGAATATGAGGTCCGCTTTTCGCCGGGACAAGTGCAGGCCTATTGTCTAAAAGACAAGATTGCATGCACGCTCACCATAGCCGTTTCACCAGGGCAGCCCTGTGAAGTATGGCATGTGCGATTGGAAAACCTCTCCGCGCAGGTCCGCAACCTCAGGTTTGTCACCTATGTGGAACCTGCAGCCGTTTCGCCGCTCGAGGTGCGGTATCTCAATCAGGACAGGACAATCCTGATGCGACGTCCTTTGGAGTCTATAGACCGCGCGAGGAACTCAAGCGACTTGTCCAACCTTGTGCTCTTCCACGCAAGCACTCTGCCGGCCGTAATGTGCCCGATTGAAAAATCGGAGTTCATCGGCAGCGAAAGATCGGCATCCAACCCCATTGCGCTCGAAGTAGAGACAGATGAGTCAGAAGACGGAATCGCGGTAAAGCCCGTTGCAGGACTCTCGATTGATATAGAAGTCCCCATAGAGGGCGAAGCTGAATTCGGGTTCTGCTTTGGCGCGGCAAAGAGCGCTGATGAGGCCGCAGAGATTGCACGGTCATTGAGCAAAACAGAAGCGGTCGTGGATGCGATCAAGTCCTCGCGGGAATATTGGTACAAGCTCACCTCATCTATGATAGTTGAGACTCAGGACAAAGCGCTCGATTCGTTAGTAAACACATGGCTGCCGTATGAAACATATACCGAATGCGCAATGCAGCAAACGCCTGACCCCGCAAATGAAATGATGCGCTATCTTCCGATAGGAGCTAACGCGGCATATTTGTTCCGCCAGGTAATGATCAGCTTCGCCGGAAGGTTCTCAATCGCGGGCAATTATCACCCGGATGACTTCTCGCAGATCAACTTATCTGCCGGTGAGATGCTCTCGCTGGCGATTTGCGCGGCGAGCTATGTCGCTGAGACAGGAAATATAGGCGTGCTATCGCAGACTGTGGCGTTTAAGGATGGGCTGGTTATGACCCTCGGCGAACACTGTGAAAGAGCAATGAGAAAGTGCGCCAACGGCCCTCTCGAATCCGTTCAGGATCGCAAGACTCTGGAGCAGGCGCTGAGGCTGTGGTCATTTATCAGGCCGAGTGATGAGTTTACTGCTCTGCTCGAAAAGATTACGGATCGAAATGACGAACAGCAAAAAGAACTACCCGAAGAACGAAGCCTGCCCAGGCGTATTCGATATCTACAGTCCATATGCCCTACCCTCTCTGACATGGAATGCTCACTACAAGCCAGCGGTGAGAAGGATGATGCCGGGACAATGCGTGCCGTATATTCATCACTTGTCGAAAATGTATTCGGCATTACCGCGACATATGAAGGGCTTGTCATCAAGCCTGATCTGCCTCAGTCATGGTTTGAGTGTATGGTCGTCAGGCGATTCAGAGGCGACACCTACAACATCCACATAAAACAGTCGGCGACACAGACCGAAAAGGGCGTATCCATGATTGTTGATGGAGAGCCTGTGCTGGGTAATATGCTGCCCTTCTTCGCCGACGGGTGCGAGCATCAGGTAGAAGTGACTGTTGGTTAGAGAGTTTGATGGCCTGATGGTTTGAAGTGTGCGCGGCTATGCGTCACGCATTATTTGGATGTATTTGGCCGTATCAAATTTCCTTGTGCATCCATCATAGCTCATATATCGGACCTTGCCGAATATCGGCCTCGATTTCCAAGCCCTGTCATGCACGCCGCCGATGCTCCATGCTATTCCCGTGTAGCCGTTTGGGTCCCTGCCGTCGAGTTCGTACCGATCATTAAGATAAATGCATGCGCGCATTGCATCTTCGTACGTTGGAGTCCACTCGAGTATCTTTTTCGCCCAGTACATGCGCATATAACCGTGCATCTTGCCGCGCCTCACCATCTCCATCTGGCATGCGTTCCATAACCGGTCGTGCGTCTTTGCCTGCTCTAGTTCACCAATAGAGTATATCTCTGGTCTAGGATCGTATTTGTGCTCATCAAGGGTTCGGCGCGCCCAGTCTGGAAAGCAGCCAGTAGAATCGTACGCGGTGTTATAGAAACAGAAATTATCCGAAAGCTCCCGACGCACAATCAACTCCTCCAAATACTCCGCAGCGCTTATTCCCGATCGATTTATCTCCAGCACAATTCTCTGCGCCGAGATTTGACCAAAGTGCAGATATGGCGAGAGGTTAGACTGGCCGTCTTGTGTCGGATCATTTCTACGCAGAGGATAATCAGCCAGCTTGTAATCAATGAACTGCCGAAGCACTTTTGCTGCCGCATCCTCACCCGGATCGATCCACTTAACCTCCGGCACGCTGCGGCCGACAGTAAGTGAGCGCTCCACCGCCCTCCAATCTGTCTGCCTTACCGGGTAATTCCATCTTATTGGATGCCGGGTGACTGGTGGAAAATCGTCGAGGAACTCAGGCAGAAGACGCTGCACCTTTGGGCGAAACGTATAAGCGCCATATTCCTGCTTCGGAGATGCGGCCCAGCAGGGAACAATATTGTGCGCGTCCACCTCATACGCCGGAATATCGATCGCGCTTATCACTTGATCTTCCCATTCGCGCTTTATGTGCAGCGGATCGAAGTCGGTCACCAGCGCACCGGCATCCCTTTCTTTAATAAATGCAGGTAGTTTATCCTTAGGTGAGCCGCTGAGTAGAAAAAATGGGATTCCATACCCATCCAGGCGTGACTCAACTTCTCTCAGACCCTTGAGCATAAATGTATACTGTCTGATTGTGGCATCGCCGAATGTGGGAACCAGGCAAAACACGACCGCAACCGGAACTGACTGATCTTCAGCCAACTCCTGTGCAAAGAGCAGCGCCCAATTGTCCGCGACGCGCTGGTCGCGGCTCATCCAGTAGACCACAGGGCCCGGTCTTGCCGTGAACGAATTGAGTTTTCTGATGCGGTCTGGGTTCATATCATACAAGGCCTTTCTGCTTGTGAGTTGTTACCCAATACTCAAGTTCTGAGAAAACACATTGGCAGGAAGGCAATCACCGGTTGTAGAAGTAGTTCAGGACCGGAATAAATCACGATGGACGTGGATGGGCTAATGACCGGGGCTGGCAGTCGTTTGCTCAGCGCCATAGTTTCGCACTTGTAGCGTGTATTTTACATGTGGATACTGCGAGGCCAACCACGGCTCCGGAGCGGTCTTATAAGCATTCGCGCAAAAAAGCGAGCACCCGGAGGTCGAAAATGCTCCACTGATCTTATGGAGTCACTCTGTAGGATGCACACAAAGCTACGCTATCTCATTCTTCGACACGATTATCCCAAGGTCTAGTAATTATGCAGCAACAGAAATAGGCCCGGCTTTTGTAGTCGGCTCAGGAACAGGCTTGCCATCCTCTTGAAGAGCTTCAATATATAGCTCTATGGCTTCACGCATATTCGCCTGCGTTTCTTCCAGAGTAGCACCAGTCGTTACACAGCCAGGCAGGTCCGGCACATAAGCAGAATAGTTGTTTCCGGCTTGCTCATATATAACGGTGTATTCTTTCATAGTTTTCCTCTTAGTTGCGCTTGGTCACGTATGCTCTTAAGTGTTCCAAGTGCAATTTCATCAGACATATGACCTGGGACTACCACAATTCCTTGCTTAACATTATGTTTCATCACGCGATGACTGCCGCGGGTTCGCACAACAAACCAACCATCCTCTTCCAATACTTTCAGGACATCGCGCACTTTCATTATATCACCACATTACTAAAGCTATACGCGAGCGCCCATCAAATACTGGTCCACCGGCAAGCATGCAGCCTTTTCGCCGCGCTGTTTAGAGCGCAGTGCAAAGAGAAGAGCCTTGGCCGTATCCAGTGATGTAATGCACGGAATAGAGCGCTGGACACTGGCTTTTCGTATCATGGCCGCTTCCTGCTCGATCTTTTTATCTTTTGAAGCAGTATTGATGAGCAGATCGACTTTGTTCTGTACGATAAGCTGCATCAGGTTCAAAGACTGCTCGTCATTGATCTTCCTGACCTCTGTGCAGCCAACGCCGTTCATGCTCAAATATCGCGCGGTGCCCTCGGTTGCATACACTTCATAGCCCAGATCGACGAACTCGCGAATGATAGGCAGAGCCTCTTCTTTGTCCTGGTCGGCGATGGTTGCAATCATCTTACCGGCTATCGGAGCGTCGAGGTTACATGCGACCATTGCCTTATAGAGTGCGCGAGAGAAGTCCATATCGATTCCCATGATCTCACCTGTCGATTTCATCTCAGGACCGAGCGAAACGTCGACCTCAGTGAGTTTCTGGAAGCTAAATACCGGAGCCTTTACCGCAAGGCTCGGCTGCTGCCTGTATAGACCCGTTTTGTAGCCCTGCTCGGCAAGGCTCTTACCCAGAACGACATTGGTAGCAACATGAATCATCGGAACGCCGGTTATCTTAGACAGATAAGGCACTGTACGGCTGGCGCGAGGGTTGACCTCTATGATTTGGACCTCTTCGTCGTCAATTACAAACTGGATATTCATCAGACCGCGCACGTCAAGAGCCTTTGCAATCTTGATTGCATGCGATATGATCTGATCTATGACATTCTGTGAGAGTGTCTGCGGCGGGCAGACGGCCATGCTGTCACCCGAGTGGACACCTGCGCGCTCGATGTGCTCCATAATACCCGGTATCAGGCAGTCCTCACCATCGGCGATCACATCCACCTCGACCTCTTTGCCGAGCACATATTTGTCGATCAGAATTGGAGCGTCGGGGTCCGGGCTGATATCCATGGCGTATTGAGCGTAGGTACGCAGCTCCGGCTCTGTATATACTATCTCCATCGCCCTGCCGCCGAGGACATAGCTCGGGCGGACCAATACAGGGAATTTGATTTCTCGTGCAACCAGCAGAGCTTCTTCAATACCGTAGACCGCGCGGCCTGCAGGCTTTGGTATGTCCAGCTCGCGAAGAATGCGCTCGAACTGGTCGCGGTCCTCGGCAAGGTCGATTGATTTGAAATCGCTGCCCAAAATCGGTATACCAGCCGCGTTGAGAGGCTTCGCGAGGTTAATCGCAGTCTGACCGCCAAATTGAAGTATCACACCATCCGGCTGTTCATATTCGATAATATTCAATACGTCCTCAAGCGTGAGAGGCTCGAAATAGAGGCGATCGGATGTATCGAAATCAGTCGAAACAGTCTCAGGGTTGTTGTTAATAATAATCGACTCATAGCCGGCATCCCGCAGAGCCCATGCTGAGTGTACGCTGCAGTAGTCGAACTCGACACCCTGGCCGATCCTGATCGGACCGGAACCTATGACGATAGCCTTCGGCTTCTTTGGGTGTTGGGTGTCGGGTGTTGGGTGCTGGATTGCAAAACCCTCCACTGAGCTGTTTGTTCTCAGTCCTAGTTCGGTACCTGTCTCATCTTCCCGCTCATGAGTCGAGTAAAAATACGGTGTCTCAGCTTCGAACTCGGCGGCGCAGGTGTCGACCATCTTATACGTCGGCAGCATGCCCTGCTTCTTTTGAATCCAGCGCAGTTGAGTCTCGTTTGCATCGGTAAGCTGGCTTATGATCTTGTCGGGAAAACGCATGGCTTTTGCGCGCCCCAGCAGATCGAGAGCGCCGGGCTCAGTCGCAATTCTGCCGGATGCAAGCGCTTTGACCTCCCCTGCCCTGCTTGCAAGCTCGGCTTCCATGTCGGTTATATTTTTAAGTTTTGAGATGAACCAGCGGTCCACGTTTGAAAGCTCGCAAATCTTCTCGATACTCCAACCCCTCCGAAGAGCTTCAGCTATTAAGAACAATCTCTCGTCAGTTGCTTTTATCAATCCTTGTTCGATCTGCGAGTCGGTTATCTCATCGGCATTCTTGAGTTTGAGCCAGTGCAGGCCGATCTCCAGAGACCGAACGGCCTTCATAATGGCTGCCTCGAAGGTACGGTCGATAGACATAACCTCGCCGGTAGCTTTCATCTGAGTGCCGACTGTGCGGTCCGCCTGGTAAAACTTATCAAACGGCCAGCGCGGGATTTTGGCGACGATATAGTCGATTGTCGGCTCAAACGCGGCTTTGGTCTTGCCGGTGACTGCGTTTGGAATCTCATCGAGGTGCAGGCCGGTTGCTATCTTTGCGGCAACTCGCGCAATCGGGTAACCAGTGGCCTTGGAAGCAAGCGCTGACGACCGGCTGACCCTGGGGTTGACTTCAATCACGAAATATTCAAAGCCGTTCGGGTTCATAGCGAGCTGAACGTTGCATCCGCCCTCAATCTTCAGTGCGCGTATGATCTTGAGTGAGGCCGACCGCAGCATCTGAAACTCTTTGTCGGTCAGGGTCTGCATGGGCGCGACTACAATCGAGTCGCCTGTGTGAATGCCCATCGGGTCGAAGTTTTCCATAGAGCAGATGGTGATACAGGTGTCATTTGCATCGCGCATCACTTCATACTCTACCTCTTTCCAACCCAGCAGGCATCGCTCGATCATAACCTGGCTCTTAAGTGAGAGCTTAAGCCCGCGCGATCCTATCTCAAGAAGCTCCTCAGCATTATATGCTACTCCTCCGCCTGTGCCGCCGAGTGTGTATGCCGGTCGAACGATAAGCGGCCAGGGAGGGTTGGAGTCGATTATATCCTGAAGCTGCTCACGCCTCTCCACGATCCAGCTCTCAGGGACAGGCTCGTTGATATTGCGCATGAGCGTACGAAACAGTTCGCGGTCCTCTGCATCCATAATAGCTTTTAATGGCGTGCCTAGAAGCTCAACATTATATTTATCAAGTATGCCTGCATTAGCCAGTTCCACTGCCAGGTTCAAGCCGGTCTGGCCGCCGAGTGTGGGTAAAAGGCCGTCCGGGCGCTCCTGCTCGATTATCCGGGTCGCAAACTCCACGTTTATCGGCTCGATATAGACCTTGTCCGCCACATCCACATCGGTCATGATCGTTGCTGGGTTGGAGTTGAGGAGGATTACTGATATTCCCTCCTCGCGCAGAGCCTTGCAGGCCTGCGTCCCCGCATAATCAAACTCAGCCGCCTGACCGATTATAATCGGCCCGGAGCCTACTACCATTACTTTTTTTAGATCCTTACGTTTCGGCATACTACTCTCTTTCGGTTTTTCATTTATCAGTTGACGGTTGCCGGTTAGCTATCGAACCAAATCTTTTTGCAAAATACTCCACATAGGCTAGCCGCGAAAACTGAGGCGTTATGAAGATAGCTAGTAATACTACAAATGTCCAAATCCACGGAGTCGAGATATTTGTTTCGATGTCACCAACAACTAAAATAGCAGATAGTGCCGGAAACAATGACATATAGCTTATCCAGAGTCCTGTTTTCCAATGCCATTCAGATCTAAATGCCCATCTGAACGCATATGCCGCTAAAATAGCAAAAGATACAAATAAAGCGAGATCAATAGCAGGTATTACTATATTTAAGGGTAAACGGTGTAAAAATGCATGTGGAGTGTTTAACTGTACAATAAACCACACCATATAGAATACGGAAAACCAACTTGAATCATTATCGCAACCTCTCGAAACAATTTGAGGCCATCTGCCTGTTCGACGCTTTTGTAGAAACGAAATAACAACGACTGTCAAAACACATAGTCCCGCAATAACCCATGCAATAACACTAAACAACGCAATCCCACTCATTTTGCTGCCTCCAATTGAATTGTAAGACTAGAACTAACGAATGCGCCTGGATTCCTTTCTCAAAAGAAAAAGACTTGCTACAAAAATTACGACACCCAGCAATATAAGCGATGTCGCAAGCCACGATATGGTCCTGAAAAACTGCGAAACCCCGACCGGCACGATAGCCAGTCCAAGCAGCATCCTGGGCTTGGACTTTGCCGCATAACCTTTTGAAATTATACGCAGGCCGTAGCCGATGATAACAATTCCCAACAGGTAATAGACTTGTGCTTTCATATCACATCGCTCCCATCACGTTGTCCACAAACTCTTTGAACAAATACCCCTCGTCCATAGGCCCAGCAGAAGCCTCCGGATGATACTGAATCGAGAAAATAGGAAGGTGCTTATGGCGGAGGCCCTCGACCGTGCCGTCATTTAAGTTAATGCGTGTGACCTCCGCATCATCCGAAAGATTGCCCGGATCGACCGCATATCCATGATTTTGCGAAGTTATGCTGACCTTGCCGTTAATAATATTCTTGACCGGATGGTTTGCTCCCCTGTGACCGAACTTGAGCTTTATAATATCGCCGCCCATCGCCATACCGAACATCTGGTGGCCCAGGCATATACCCAGAATCGGCTTTTTGCCTATGAGCGCACGCATGGTCGCGACTGTATTTGTAAGCCTTGTCGGGTCGCCGGGCCCCGGTGAGAAAACGACTCCGTCCGGCTGCACTCGCATCACATCTTCGGCAGTCGCATTACACGGCAGCACAGTCACTTTGCAGCCCTCTTTAGCCAGACACCGTGCGATATTTCGCTTTATCCCAAGGTCGATCAGTGCGACATGGCACTTCGGCTCAGGGCACTCGTCCAGACTGCTGCATTCGTCACCGGTCCAGTCGTAGACCTGCTTGGTAGATACGCGCTCAACAAAGTTCAAATCGCCGTAGTTTGGCGCGCTGTCGAGTGTGTTCTTAAGCTCTGCAACCGTCAACTCGGTGGACATCGCGCCCATCATAACGCCGCTTACTCTCAGGTGGCGGGTAAGGGCGCGAGTATCGATACCCTGCATCGAGACTATACCGCCCCTGGTGAGATATTCGCGCAGGGTCATGTTCGAGCGCCAGTTATTAGGCTCCTCACAGAGTTCGTGGACTATGAACCCCTCCACTTGAATCTTGCCCGACTCCACATCCTGAGGATTTACGCCATAATTGCCGACCAGCGGATAGGTAAGCGTGAGCAACTGACCGGCAAACGACGGATCGGTAAGCATCTCCTGATAACCCGTCATTGCGGTTGCGAATACGGCCTCACCTATCGTGGTGCCGCTTGCACCGATCGATTCACCCTCGAATGTGGTTCCATCTGCAAGAAGTAGGACTGCTTTCAACTTACTGCTCCCTTGTAATATTTAAGCGAACTGATTGCTCGCAATAAACTCAGCCACCTTAGACCGCATACATGCATCAACTTTTCCCGCCGCAACAAGCGCGTCAAGCACATCTGAGAGCTTGCCGAGCGAGTGCAGCTTGTAGCCTGCTTTGGCAAGAATCTTGTCGCCGCCCTGCTCGCGGTCAAGAATGATCAAAACATCAGTTACAACAAGCCCCGCCTCTTTCAGCGGGGCAATGGCTTCTATTTTACTGGCTCCATCAGTGATTATATCATCGATCACCAGGACCTTGTCGCCCTCGCTGAATGCGCCCTCAATCAGCTTCTTCGTGCCATAGCTCTTGGCCTCTTTGCGAGGATAGAGCATCGGGATATCACCCGCAATGCTCGCCGCCACTCCCAGTGGCAGACCAGCATACGGGATACCTGCAATACGGTCGCAGCCTATCTGTTTTGCTTTCGCTGCCAGAGCCTCACCGACTTCTTTGAGCAAGGCCGGGTGTGATACCAGCCCCCTGAAATCGCAGTAAACAGGGGAAATTATCCCGCTTTTGAGCTTGAATTCACCGAATTTTATACAACCTGCATTGAAGATTTTTTCGTATAGAGTATTCACAGATATTACTCCTTATAAAGGCTGCGCCCTCACCCCAACCCTCTCCCCCGGGAGAGGGAGCACGTGACCTATGATTTCATAAGCCCAGTTTCAAATATTACTTTTCCGCCTACAATGGTAACCACAGCCTTGCCGGTCAGCTTCATCCCATCAAAAGGCGTGTTCCTGCTCTTTGACTTAAACTCAGAAGCTTTTACAGTCACTTTCGTTTCGGGATCGATAATAGTTATATCTGCAATCGCCCCCTCTTTGAGAGTGCCTGAGTCTATTCCGAGAGCGTTGGCGGGAGCAATGGTCATCTTGGCTATCGCGTCAGACAATGATAATACGCCTGTCTTCACCAGATTCGTTAGCACAAGAGGCAGAGCAGTCTCAAGGCCGACAGCGCCAAACGCAGCATCCTGAAGCTCGACTTCTTTTTCATTCTGAGCATGTGGAGCGTGGTCTGTCGCGATTATGTCTATAGTGCCGTCCGCCAGCGCCTCTTTAAGAGCATCTACATCAGACTGCGTGCGAAGAGGCGGGCAGACCTTTGCGTTTGTATCATATTCATTAAGGGCCTCATCAGTCAGAGAAAAATAGTGTGGGCAGGTCTCGCATGTGATCGCAATGCCGCGCGACTTGGCCCATCGGATAGCTTCAACGCCGCCCGCAGTCGTGACATGCTGAATGTGCAACCGGCACTTGGCAAGGTCTGCAATCATTATATTTCGCCAGATCATAATCTCTTCAGCTTGGCGCGGCCACGGTCGAAGACCCAAAATCGTGCTCGTCAGCCCCTCGTTCATAATGCCGTCGCCGGTCATCGTCTTGTCCTCGCAATGTGCAAGGAACGGGACGCCAAGCATGGCAGCATACTCCATAACACGCCGCATCAGGTCGGCGCTCTGGACCGGGAACGCATCGTCCGAGATCGCAACCGCCCCAGCGGCGATCATCTCGCCGAGTTCCGCCATCTCTTTGCCATCGTTGGCTTTGGTGGCGGCTCCGGTGGTCAATACGTTCACTGCGGCGCTCTTGCCCTTGTTGAGCACATACTCGACCACTGCCCTGTTATCCACGGCAGGCTTGGTATTTGGCATGCCGACTATAGTCGTAAAGCCTCCGGCAGCAGCGGCCTGTGCGCCAGTCTCGATTGTCTCTTTATACTCAAAGCCAGGCTCGCGCAGGTGGACGTGCATATCGATAAGGCCAGGAGTCACAACAAGACCCGAGGCATCATAGACGCTTCCCTCATTCTTGTCTAACTTTTCGGCAGAAACTTTACCAATCTTAGATACGCGGCCATTCTCCACAAGGAGGTCGGCTGTCTTGTCCAGATTTTGTGACGGGTCGATCACCCGGCCATTTTTAATCAGAAACCACATTGCCGCCACCTCCAAGAAGCAGATATAGAAGAGCCATTCGCACTGCGACACCATTTGTGACCTGGTCGGTTATCACAGCAAAGTCGCCGTCGGCCACATCAGGCGTGATCTCGATTCCACGGTTCATTGGGCCAGGGTGCATCACCAGAACGTCCGATTTCGCCTTTAGGAGCCTGGTCTTGTTGACACCGAACATCGAGGCGTATTCGATCACACTCGGGAAGAACCCGCGGTTCATTCGTTCGAGCTGGATGCGGAGGACATTTACGACATCTACTCCGTCCATCGCCTCATCCAGATCGGTATACACTTTAACTGGAAGCTTTTCAATTTCAGCAGGAAGCAGAGTGGTCGGACCACAGAGCCGAACCTCTGCGCCCATTTTGTTCAGACCCCAAAGGTTTGATCGGGCAACTCGGCTGTGCATTATGTCGCCGACAATGAGGACCTTGAGTCCTTCGAATTTGCCCTTGTTTTCGAAAATTGTGAGCATATCGAGCAGGCCCTGGGTCGGGTGCTCGTGCATGCCGTCACCAGCGTTGATTATATGCGACTTCACAATCCTTGAAGCAAAATGAGGAGCCCCACCCGCTCCGTGGCGGATCACGAACAGATCTACGCCCATCGCCTCGAGTGTCAGCAGGGTATCCTTAAAACTCTCGCCCTTGTTGATACTCGATCCGGCGACTGAAATGCTGGTGGTATCGGCGCTCATGATCTTTGCGGCAAGCTCAAAACTGGTCCGAGTGCGGGTGCTGTTCTCATAGAAGAGAGTGCATATCGACTTACCCCGCAGGATCGGCACTTTCTTGACGGGCCGCCCAAGGATCGATTTATGAGACTGTGCTGTCTCAAGAATGAGATTGATCTCTTCGGGCAACATATCCTGCAGGCCCAGTATATCTTTACGCGTAAGCTTTGTCATACCATCAGGCCCCCTTTGAGATCATAACGGCGTCTTCGCCCTTGGTCTCGACCCAGTAGACTTCAACGATCTCTTTACGAGCGGTCGGCAAGTTCTTGCCCACATAATCGGCCTTCACAGGAAGCTCTTTGTGACCACGGTCAATCAACACAGCAAGCTGAATCACTGACGGCCTGCCGAGGTCCATAATCGCGTCAAGCGCGGCTCGGGTGGTTCTTCCGGTAAAGAGGACTTCATCGACTAATATAACTGACTTGTCTGTCACGTCAAACGGGATTTCGCTGGCGCTGATAGTACGGGCGGAGCGGGTGGCATAATCATCGCGGTAAAGGGCAACATTGAGGCTGCCTGTGGGAACATCGACCCCCTCGATCTGACCCAAAAGCTTGGCCAAGCGCTTGGCCATGGGGACACCTCGGCTTTGGACACCGATTATCACTAGGTGCTCGGCGCCTTTATTGCGCTCAATTATCTCATGGGCGATGCGTGTAAGGGCGCGTCTGATCTCATCGGCGTCCATGACCTTGGTCACTGTCTCTGTCATGCCGGCACCTCCGGGCACCAAAAAAGCCTTCCTGCCCGTGATTTGGCAAGAAGGCTGATGTGAACAAGTTACACTGACGCCTTGAAACAGACCTTCTCAGCCTCACGGGACTGGAGTTAAAGGTATATTGCAATTTCAGTAATTATATGCTCTGCCGGGGGTACTGTCAAGGGTTTTTTGTGAGGATAAATATCAAATACAAATTACTAATTACTATATCAGAAGGGTGGTCGGAAGGTCTGGCCTACCTTCCGACCGGAAGCAAAAGGCATTAAGCCTGGTTGCTTCGTTAAAGATTATATCTAGAAGCTCATGAAAAATCAAGAACATACAGACACAAGGTTCCTTAAGTATTCCTTAAGTGTGCGCCACAATAGCGAGTCGGTTGTGATATATTGACTATTATTGCAATAATGTCACACAATTGACCAACAATGACATGTACTTACACGTTCGATAATGAGTTCAGGGGCTAATCGCTATGTCATAAAGCAACAAAACACTGGAGCATAACGACAGCCTCACCCATCGCAGGAAAAAACAGCACCCGCATCGAAGCATTAATTGATGGACCGCTATCAGATACAAGAGGCCACATGTGGATAAAATTCATATACAAGATATTTCGGTAAGCTGCATTATAGGCACGTCAGATCAAGAGAGACATAATAAGCAGGATATCGTTATTAATGTAACGTTGTATGCAGACCTGAGGGAAGCCGGGCTCACGGACGCTCTGAGTAAAACCATCGATTATGAGGCTGTGGAGCATAAAATTATAAGTCTTGCCGAAGGCTCATCCCATTATCTGGTCGAAGCGCTGGCGCAGGACATCGCTGAGGTCTGCCTCGGTTTCGATATGGTCAAAAAAGTTGATGTAAGCGTTGCAAAGCCTGTGGCGCTTAAATCCGCGAAAAACGTTAGTGTGGAAATTTCGCGTGAGTTACAGAAAGGAAATTGCAATTGAACCAGGAAAGAGTTGAACATCTGGTCAGAGAACTGCTTACGGAGCTTGGTGAGGACCCCAATCGCGAGGGCCTGCTCGATACTCCAAGAAGAGTCGCCGAGTCATATAAATTTCTGCTTAAGGGATACGACGCAGATATAGATGAAATTATAAAAGACGCCATATTTACTCAGAGCACAAATAATATGGTCGTTGTGCGGGATATAGAAGTCTACAGCCTCTGTGAGCATCACATGCTGCCGTTCTTTGGCCGCTGCCATGTAGGCTACATATCAAAAAATAACGTCATAGGCGTCAGTAAGATTGCACGCATAGTCGACTGCTTTGCAAGAAGACTCCAGATACAGGAAAGACTGACAAACCAGATAGCGCGCGCCATCAAAGATTCGATAGGCGCGGAAGGTGTTGGCGTCGTGATCGAGGCTCAGCACCTGTGCATGATGATGCGCGGCGTCGAAAAACAAAACTCGCTGATGACAACATCGTCTGTGCTGGGAAGTATGCACGACTCCGTGGCGACAAGATCTGAATTCCTGGCTCTGATCAGCAAACAAAGGCGCGATTAGCGTGACTTACGATATGACCACTGCCAACTGCCGCCTGTCAGGTTGCCGTTGTTGTCGCAAGTGACTCTGTATTCGGCGAAATCCACATAGGAATCGGTAATGTGCAGCACGCCGATGTCGCCTTTCATGCTTAAAGTGCCGTCATCATATATATCATAGCCGTTCCATGTGTAGTGTTTTGCGTTGTGGCTATGGCCATGCAGTATTGCAATGATTTTGTAGCCGTCGACCACATCTGCAAGGGATTTACGCTGACAGTCTTTCCACCATTTATTTGGACTCTTAAAGTCATAATGCTGGAAAAGAACGACCGGCTTGTACGGACCGACAGCCGCCAGGTCCGATTTAAGCCAATCTATAACATGCTGGTCAGGATAACGCCCCAAAGAGGCGAAGTGAATGCCGTCCAGATCGAATGAATAGCAGACATTTCCCTCCGCGCTATTGCAGTTGGAGCAGTAGCGGGCTTTAAGCTTATTGGCAACATAGCAGGAAGTGCCGTGGTCCCAGCCACGGTATCGCCACCAGTCGTGATTGCCGGCGGTAGCATATGTGGGATATTTCAGACGATTATAATCACCCAAGACCCCTTTGGGCGGAAAATAGTAGTCAAAGCCATTCCATTCATCCTGATAATTGACTTTGCTGTTGCACTCCGGCGTATCAGTTGCCCAACCCCATTTTGCTGAACCACCGTCGCACAAATCCCCACAGGCAAGCACGGCGCTGGGTGTCGAGACCGCCGTATTCCCAAACTCCGTTGGATACGGCATGCCGGGCAGGGTATTCATTGCCTGAATTCCTGCCTTGCACAGATCGCTGGCTATCGCGTTTTTTGTAAAATGCGTGTCAGACACAGAAAACACAGTCAGGTCTGTCGCAAAGGCTCCGGTAGCATATATAATACACAGCAGCAGGACACAAACAATAATTTTCCTGGACATTGATCTACTCATTTCAACTCTTCGTATACTGCTCGATCTTTCTAAGTGTGGCAAGAGACATCTTGCGCCTCTCCAGAGCCTGGGCTACCTTGAGAGATAATATCTCGAACACATCCACACCCGGTATATTTTTCTCAACATAATCGAACGCGCCGCGCTTCATGCACTCGACCGCGTTCGCCACGTTGCCGTAGGCCGTAAGCACGATCACTTCCGTAAAGACATCGTGCGAAAGCGCAGCCTGCAGCACCTCAAGGCCGCTGGACGGCGACTCCATCACCATATCGGTCACTACTATGTCGTACGGCGGGTTCTTTGATGATATCGCGTTTATACCCACCTCCTGAGAATCCTTGGTATCCACTGAATATCCGTCACGCTCCAGCCTGCGCTTTACGACCTGCCGGACGGCCTCTTCATCGTCAATTACAAGTATTTTGCACATTGCAACCCCCCCTTTGATTTAGTATTTGATATTTTGGATTGAGTATTTGGATTGAGTATTTGTTATGACTCATATGGTATCAGGATGCTGAATTTGGCGCCTTTGCCGGGCTTGCCGTTCTCAAATATAACACCGTCATGCGCATCCACAATCCCTTTGACTATCGAAAGACCCAATCCCATCCCCTTGGCGCGGGACGTATAGAATGGGTCGAATATCTTCGGTTTCTGATCAGTCTCGACGCCGGGACCCTTGTCCTCAAACGTTATTTGGACGTAATTACCGCTCTGTTTGTTCGGTCTGAGCCACTTTTTACTTTTCGCATCGGCAAAACCAGTCGTGATCTTTATCTCGCCGCCGTCGGGCATGAAGTTGACCGAGTTCTCCATCAGTTCCGTAAAGCAGCGAATGAGCTTCTTCGGATCTGCCATCACTATCGGCAGGCCCTGCGCGAGCTTCTTCTTAAGTTTTGTTTGGGACCTCTTGGGGAAGCCCTCTTCGATTGCCTCTGTTACCAGCACATTGAGATCGACCTCTTCGAGATCGAGCTGGGTAGCCTTAACGAATTCACGGAACTCGTTAAGTATCTCTTCAAGCAGGAATATGCCTTTCTTAATACTCTCAGAGAGCTTAAGGGACGCACCGGCGTCTATACTCGCCTGCTGGAGTATATACTCCAGCTCGTTGACGTCACCCTTTATCGCGAAGACACGGTTGCCGATCATATGGGCAGAACGCGCGGACATTTCGCCCCACGCGGCCATACGCTCAGTCTTGACGAGCTGATCCAGCAGCCGGGCGTTGTCCAATGCGATGCCAAGCTGCACCGATATGGTTGATAGAGCACGCTCGTCATCCTCCGTAAAATCGTTCGGAAACCACTTATACGGGCTTTTCTTCCTCTGGACCCTGAGCACACCGAGAATGCCACTGTGACTATTGATCGGAACGGCCATAAACGCGCCGACTTCTTTAGATGGCAGTTCCTCAAACCGTCCGCGCCAGCGCGGGTCTTTCTTCGGGTTCTGCACGCGTATCGGCTGCTGCTGCTCCGCTGTCCAGCCAGTCAGACCCTCACCGACATCGTAAGACGCATCGCCTATCTTCTTGCCCAGAGGACCGCGAGAGGCTCGCAATATCAGTTTGCTCGACGCCCGGTCGTACAAAAACAGCGAACAGTCCTCGAACTTCAGCGCCTCTGCGGCCACTTCGATCACTTTCTGCAGTATCGCGGCCATGTCAGATAGGCCGTTAAGCTCCTTGCCAATCTGAATCAGCGCGGACTCACGCGCCCGCAGTTCGTCGACTGTGATCGCAATAGCTGCCAGGTTAGCAAGTCCCAGCACAGTGGCCTCATGACGTTCGTCAAAAGCATCCAGGCGTGTGCTCTCAATATTGATGACACCGCGCGTGCGACTATGCTTGTCGACTAGAGGCACGGCGACTTCGCTGCGCACATCATCGAAATACATGCGGTAATAGGGGTCTTTAAGGACATCTGCAGAGCGATACGGCTTGCCTGTAGCGGCAACATGGCTGGTGATGCCCCGGCCTGTGCCCTCAGCAACTTTTAGCCTGCCCAGCCTGACCTCTTCTGTCCAACTGATGCCTGCCGTGTAGCGAACGTCAAGATCCCCGCGCTCATGATCGGCAATCGCAAGAAAACCTCTGCTCGCGTCGCAGACAAGCACAGCCTCCTCGATAATATACTGCAAGATATCATCGAGTGATTCGCTGGTCGCAACGAGTTGGCTGACTTTGGGAAAAAGAGTCGGATCGGCCTTAGGGCCGCTGATTGCTTTGTTTGCTTTCATAACACTAGCAGTATAGCAGAACAGACGAGTTATAGACAACATCAAGGCAGGACAAACTGCATCGCAGAAACGCGGGGAATTGAGAGTCAAAAGTTTTATATGTACGCACGATACTAAGTCGCGTGCGAAACAGAGTCTATGTAATTATATATTGCGAAGAACGGCAATTAGCAGCAACTATGAGAGTTCATGCCTAATACCGATAATATTTGATGATTAAAGTAGATTTGTGTATAATTACTTTGTCTTTCTGTGTGTTTATGGGAAGCACCGTTGCTATTAAAAGGTGATCAGGTTTCATGCAGATACCATCAGATTTTCTATCTACATTAGAATATGCAGATATAGGGGTCTATCTCGACAGCTTACGCTGTAGCAGCAGACCATGTGGCGGCCAGATATGGACCGTTTTGAATGAAATCCGTCCTATTGATCTTTACTGCTACCTATTTGCCAGATTCGGTGCCCCGAACGGCATCCATAGTTTGGTCAGAAATAACGACTCTGACAATATGATACATTGGGACTGGACTCTATCCTGCACATATGGATGGGTTACGTTTATGGGTATGAGTTTCCGAACAGAAATTCATTTCCTCGGAGGTTTTCCATTCGACGAATCCGACAAAGCTGATTTTCTGAGTAATATCAAAGAAGACTTTGCAAACTACCGCGCACCAATGTCTCAGATTCGAAATAACCAGTTGGAAAAATGGGTTGAGTTCATCAATCCTTACCAGCGTCTCAAGCAAGCTATATATCAGCTATTAGATGAGCTGCGCGCTCTAGCCCTTGATGTAGAGAATGATGTTATACCGGATATGTTGCATGAGATCGACCGTGATTCACAAATCGATCAGTGGAATACTCTTGGGAGGCGTTACAGCAAGGGCTTGGGGTTGTGTTTCGGCATTCGAGCTATGCTTCCGGTAATGGCAGAAGCTTTCGTGAATATGCTGATCTACATGCTTATGAAGCCGGAAGTCAAGCGTGATAAGCGGCTTAGGGAGCATGCATTTCGAGATCATATTGACATCCGTATAAGGAGCCTTAACCTGAACTGTATAGGATTCAAAGTGAATGTGGATTACACCAATCAGGCTTGTAAGGACTTCCATTCATTCATCGACAACAGAAATGATCTGCTGCACGGCAATATCGATATTGATAGGCTGAAGTTCAGTAATGTCTTTTTTCAAGGCACTGTTCCTATCTTCGAGGAATACCGCTCTATGTGGCAGCGATCTATCGGCGTCGGAGTACAGGCATCTGGGCTTGAGGAACTGGATGACGAAGTGAAGGTCGTTGATAACTTCACTCAGTACATCCTGTCTTGCTTAGATATTAATGTTAGGAAGGAAGTAGAGATGATCCTGGAAAAGCGAGACCTTGGATATATGCCAAAGAAGCAGCGCCTTGGTATATTATTCCCCGACCATCTGGTCGACTGGAAAGTAGTAGACGCCCCCAAACCGTAGTAACCAATAACGCTGCACTTCGTAATCGGTTATGTGGAACAGATACTCATCTTTGAATTGTATATCGGGACACCCCTGTCCCGATACCTGTCTTAACACAAGGCACGTTTCGGGAGAAGGGGAAGCTGTCTCAAAAAGAATAAGCGAAGAGACATGAATTTGCGGTATAGTTGTCGAACTCCTATATGGGAGGATTGATGTAATGCCGCGATTCAAGGAAATGCCACAGGACCCGAAGCAGATATGG